>MWYX01000058.1 GCA_002050465.1 Chitinophagales bacterium 65-1 | reverse complement strand
AATGTCTCCAAGAAGGGGATTTATTGTTTGATTGTTGTTAACTGCTTTATCAAAGCTGAAAATTAAAATTGAAATAACACAGACGGGTAAAATTGAAATTATCTTTTTCATGAAACTCACTTTTAGGCTTGAATTATTATTTTATTTATAGATTGTTTGGAGATTGACAACCCTTGTAGTAAAAACGTGGCACGACAGCTATTTTTTTCTAAAAATAAATTGTGTCCGTAACCCTATAAAAGTAAAATGATGTTTGTTATATCCCTGATCAGCAATTTTAGAAATGCTATAATTAAAATAAGGCCCAAGGAGAAAAGACTTTCTCTGATTTGTATTGAATGCAATATCAAATCCTGTATTAAAACCGATTTGTGTTTTATTAAATTGTGAATTATCATAATAATACAGGCCTGTAGCATTATTAAATTGTAAAGCATTGCTGCTGATGAGTTGCGATATAGAAAATCCTGTATTTAAATACAATTGAGTTTTTTTAGAATTAGCTATTTGAAATTTAAACTCAATGGGTAATCCGATATAATGGAAATAGTTATGATAGGTGCTAACATCTCTGTTTGCTCTGAAATAATTAGCGCTGTCTACCCCCACTGTATTGGTTGTGCTGAATAATTTATAATTGAAGCCTGTTGCAAATAATATTTTTGGTAATATATATTTTTCAAAGGTAAAGCCTGTTATTAAAGCCAGGCCAGTCTTTATTTCCGAAGGTGTAATGGGGTTAATTTGACCGGGTGAATTAAAATTAGGATTGGCAGCGATCTTATCCTGAGACCCAAAAATACTATTGCCGACAACTGATACGCCTCCTGAAAAAGAAAAACCCCAATTCCACGAATGTTTATTTTTTGCTGTTCTTATCTTGTTAGTATCATTGCTTATTACATTTTCATTTTTTTTCTCTTTAATATCAGTAATTAAATCAAGCTTAGCCTGGTTTGATAACTTATCTTCAGGAATATTCGTACTATCAGATTTGTTTCCCTTATCAGAGAATATTTTCTTCTGTTCCTGAGTATTAATAGCGATTTTTAGTTTTTCATTTTTCACAATCCTTTGTGTTGTGTCAAATTCTTTTTTATTATAGGGCATGTCATTTGTAAAACCTGCAATAAGTTTATAACCACCGGGGCTTTTAAATTTACCCCGTTTTTTTATTTTTTGATCACTATTGCCTTTGGCAATGGATGTTTCAACAAATGCTTTTTTATTTTCTGTAAGAGGTTGATTATTTTTTATTGAATCAAATCTGGATTTAGATTTTTCATTAGTAGTATTTTTTTTAATAAAATTTTTTGTTAGCTGAGGCTGATTTTCATGGCTTAAATTAGTTCTGTTTAATAACACAAACCCGCCATATAAAAAAGCAAAGAATATTGGTGGCAAAAAAAATAGTATCCATCTGCGTCGTTTTTCTTTTTTGATCTGAGGTTCTATTTTTTGCCATACAGCGTCGGACGGATGTAATTTTAGCTCATCCATTTTTTGCTGTACCTGTTTTTCAAATTCATTTTCTCGCATAGTTCTCCGGTTTTATTTCTAATGAGAATTTTTGTATCCATTCAATAAGCAATGTTCTTGCCCTTGCATATTGCGACCTGGAGGTGCCATCAGTAATACCTAACATCGCTGCAATTTCTACGTGAGAGTACCCTTCAACAGCATGAAGATTAAAAATAGTTTGAAAGCCTGTTGGTAACTGCCTTATCAGTTCTGCCAGTTCCTTGGCCTGTAATTTCACTACTGGATCATCTGCTGAAACCGGGTGCAAAACAAGTTCCTCAAATGACAGATCATATTGATATCTTTTATTTTTTTTGAGATAATTAAGTGCAGTATTCACCATTACTTTTCTTATCCATGAGCCAAGCTCACCTTCAAAATTGTATTGATGTAAATGCTTAAATACTTTTACAAAGCCTTCCTGTAAAATATCTTCAGCATCGGCAATACTTTTTGTATAGCGAAAGCAAACACCAAGCATTTGTTGGGCAAAGTGCTCATATAATTGGCGTTGTGCTTCCGGCCTTAATTTAAGCGTATCTTTTACCAGTTTGTAGTAATCCATGTACTGCGTTCAAAGTGGTTGACAATGGTTTAGTGAAGTTCGTTGCATTATAAAAAATTATTTTATCAGAAGCCGGCTCTTCCGGTCAGGTAGAAAATAAGTTTTATGTAAATTATTTGGAAGGAAATATTAGCAGTAGAATTTATTCCCACCGAAAAACTTTAATAGCAATTGCATAAGCAACAATACCCCACAATAATAAAATACCTATTTCCATTCTTACATCCCAAAGATGTGCACCTTCAAAGGCTACGCTCCTCATAGCTGTATTTAAATGTGTTAGCGGTAATACCTTGGCTATTACCTGCAGCCAGCCGGGGAAGCGATCAATAGGAAAGAATGTACCTGCCAATAAAAACTGCGGAAGTGTTATAAGATTTGCAAATGGCGGAATGCTGCTGTCGCTGGTTGCCAGGCCACTAACTATAAATCCAAAGCCCATAAATACAATTAACCCGATAAAACTTAATACAAGAAGCTCTATAAAGGTTAAAACTCCATGCACCAGGGTAAACCCAAAGAAGAAATAGCCTATCAAAATAATGATGATAGCTGTGAGTAATTGAAAAAGAACACGGCTAAGTCCTTCACCTAAAACTATATAGGATCTTTTTATCGGGGTTGCAAAAAAACGTTTTAAAACCAATGTGTTTCTTAAACTGAAAAACATGAAGGCAACGCCAAACACCCCTGAACTTAATAGAGAGAACCCGAGTTGCCCAGGTAAAATAAAATCTATGGTTTTGTATCGCCTGCCTGGTATATCAGGTTGCCTTTCAAGCTTAGCTGTAGTGGGTCTTTCAGGAAAATTTATTTCATCTGCCCGTAGTATTATTTCTCCTAATTGTGATTGAAGAACAGGAAATTTATCCACACTTGCTGATGAAGTTGTGGTTTTAAAGATATATTGATAGCCATTGCCCGTAATTGCAGAATCTATTTCTATTATTGCAGCAATATTCCCTTTGGACAACTCTCTTTTTGCTTCACCTTCTGATTGATATTGAATTAAGCGGATAGATGGATTTTTAAGCAAGCCATTTTTCATCAGAATATTATTGGTATCGCTAAGGTTCTTTAATGCAATTCTTACTGATATGCCGCCTCCGCCTATAAATCCAAAAACAAGAATAAAAATTAAGGGAAATCCAAACCCAAAAATAACCGCGGAAGGGCTTCTGAATATCGCTCTCAGGCTCCCCCTGGTAATAGCAAGCATGGCTTTGGTCTGGCTGTATGATTTCATATTCTAAACGAAACTATTGGATAAAAAATTAATCTAAAAAATTTTTGAAATTAGTGACATATGTCGTAAATTTGTATGACAATTGTCAATAATAATGGAAAAGAATAAAAATATTAAAAATAAGGCTGAGTATAAACCTCATACTAAGGTGTCAAAGATACAGGAGCCCTTAATAAACTTTTCAGCGGTAAAGCAAATGCCATTGGTAAAGGATTTTAATTATAAAGAATTTAAAAAAATTGCTGATAAAATCCCATTTACGTTGCAGGAGTGGTCGCAAATACTTCATATCTCTGAAAGAACACTGCAACGCTATGCAAAAGCTAATAGCAGCTTTCCTTTTAGTATTGTTGACAGGATTTTACAGATAGATAAGGTAATAAAAAGGGGTATAGAGGTTTTTGGAAGTCTTGATAAATTCATCAGTTGGTTAAGAAGTAATCCTTACATGCTTGAAGGGAGATTATCGTTACAATCCTTAAGAAGCATAGACGGAATTAATCTCGTACTTACTCAGTTAGGCAGAATAGAACATGGGCTTTTTGCATGATAGTTTACAGAATTTCAAACGAACTATATAAAGATGATATCTCCGGGAATGGTGCAGCTATAAACGGCTCCCGTTGGAATTCAAAAGGTATAAAAATGTTATATACGGGTGAATATATTTCTCTTTCTATTTTAGAAAGCCTTGTTCATTTAAGAGAAATTGATATTCCACAAAAGCAATATTTGTTAACTATACAAATTCCTGATATAGAATTTCAGGACATTTTACTTACTAAATTAAAAGATGACTGGCAGCAACATTTAAATTATACTCAATGGATAGGAGAACAATTTATTTTTGCCGGTAAATCTTTGATTTTAAAAGTTCCGTCTGCCATTGTTCCTCAGGAACACAACTTTTTAATCAATCCGCTACATAAAGATTTCAAAAAAGTAAAAATGGTTAACTCTGAATTGTTGGAACTTGATAAAAGATTACTTAAAACGCAGGAATGAATTCAGTATACTTATCTATAGGCGGAAATTTAGGCAACCGGATTGAAAATCTTGCTATTGCAAGATCATTTATAAAAGATGAAGTTGGAAGTATTGTAATGTCCTCCTCAGTTTATGAAACAGGATCATGGGGTATTAAATCCCAACCGGATTTCTTAAACCAGGTGTTATTGGTAAAAACAAAATTATCTCCTCATAAGATTATGCAATTGATTCTTTCTATTGAAAATAAAATGGGAAGGATAAGAACTTACAAGAATGCTTCCAGAATAATTGATATCGATATTTTATTTTTTAATGATGAAATTATTAATCTGCCAAACCTTACCATTCCTCATCCTGAATTACAAAACAGAAAATTTCTTTTGACACCTTTAAATGAAATAGCTGCTGACTTAATACATCCTGTATTTAATCAGAGCATGAGAAACTTATTATCCACATCAAAAGATATGCTTGAAGTCAGGCTATTAAGCAAATCATCGTAAGTATTTCAATACTTCTTTAGCCCAGAAATATTTTTCTTCTTTTTACTTATTATTTTTGGCGCTTATAATGAAGTACAGCTTTATAACTATTGAAGGGAATATAGGCGCAGGTAAAACCACGCTGGCCCATTTATTAAGCAAACACTTTAATGCAAGATTGATCTTAGAGGAATTTGCTGACAATCCTTTTTTGCCAAAGTTTTATGAAAATCAACGCCAGTACGCCTTTCCTTTGGAGCTTTTTTTTATGGCCGAACGTTATAAACAACTAAAAGATCTCCTGCAAACAAAGGATATGTTTCAAAATTTGACTATTTCAGATTATCTTTTTACAAAATGCCTATTGTTTGCAAAGGTTAATTTACCTGAAGAAGAATTTTTGCTTTACCAAAAATTGTTTGATATTATCAATCCGCAATTAATACAACCAGACCTGCTGATTTATTTACATGCACCGGTAAATAAATTAAAAGAGAATATAAAAAAACGAAACCGTTCTTATGAACAAAATATTGAATCGGAATACCTGTTTACCTTGCAGGAAACATATACACAATACATTAAGCAGCATAACATAAAAACACTTTTTATTGATGCTTCCAAATCTGATTTCTTAGGGAACGATGAACATTTGGAAACAGTTATTGATGCGCTGAATAAAGATTATGAAGACGGTCAACATTATTTAAACTTACCATGACATAGGAATGAATGATAATTAAAAACGATCCTTTTGCCTCTATAAAAATCGCTGAATACCGTAATTTGATGGCTGGTCGTTTTCTTTTTATTATGGGCTTGCGTATGATGGGCACTCTTGTTGGCTGGTGGATATATAATTTAACCAACGATCCCTTTGCGATTGGTTTAATAGGCTTGTCTGAGGTAGTTCCGGCGGTAACGCTGGCGTTATATGCAGGTCATATTATAGATATAAGTGAGAAGCGGAAGTTATTATTAGGAGGTGTTATTCTATATTTTTCCACTGTTATTATGTTGCTCTTCCTGTCAACTGATTATACATCTGTTCATTTAAATAATAATCAGATTGCGTTTTGCATTTATATACTTATTTTTTTTACAGGTGTGATAAGGGCATTTACCGGTCCTACCTTTGGAGTCCTAATTGCCTATATAGTTCCTAAGGAAACTTTGCAAAACGCCACAACATGGAACCAGGGCACATGGTTATCAGCTTCAGTAACGGGGCATGCTGTATGTGGTTTTTTAATTGCAGCTTTTGGAATAACAGGTACACTGATTACTATTACATTTTTAATTATTGGCGCATCTGTTTTTTTAATAAGATTAAAACAAAAACCCGCTTTAAATAAACGTGGAGAAAAGAAGACCTGGGATAGCGTAAAAGAAGGTTTGAAATTTGTTTTTAAAACCAAAGAATTATTAGGCGCACTTTCCCTTGATCTTTTTGCAGTTCTATTTGGGGGTGCGGTTGCAATGGTGCCTGTGTATGCAAGAGATATTTTAAAAGTAGGTCCTGAAGGGTTTGGATTTCTTAATGCTGCTGCTGATATGGGTTCAATTTGTATAATTATTTTATTAACATTATTCCCATTGAAACGTAAACAAGGCAGAACATTGCTGTTTGCCGTAGCAGTATTCGGGGCATGTATTATTGTGTTTGGGTTATCAAAAATATTCTGGCTATCATTTACTGCATTGTTTGTTGCCGGACTGGTGGATGGTATCAGCGTTGTTATCCGGGGAACTATTACTCAATTAAAAACACCTGATAATATGCGTGGCAGGGTGATGAGTGTAAATTCAATGTTTATTAATTCGAGTAATGAGTTGGGTCAATTTGAAAGCGGACTAGCTGCACGGTTAATGGGAGTTATAACTTCAGTGGTATTTGGTGGTTGTATGACGATTGCTGTAGTTGCGGCTACATGGTTTAAAGCCCCAACACTTAGGAAAATGGAATACTAACGCCACATCTAAATTTCTCTGTGAAAGAGGATATTTTTATGCGCTTATAGATTTTTTAAATAATTTTAATGATCCTGAATTTATTATTTTAATACATTTTTATGCTACGGAGAAATTTTATCAGAAATACAGTATTAACCACCGGCCTTTTATCTTTATCTTCTAAAGAAGTTTTAGCACATTTTTATGCAGATCCATGGAAGATAAAAATGCTAAGAAACGATATAGGCATTTTTACAGAACGCGGAGGCACAATTGGTTTTATGCTATCTAAAAAAGGAATAGTTGTAGTTGATACTGAGTTTCCTGAACAGGCTCAGCATTTGATCTCCGAACTTAAAAAGAAAAGTGTTAAGCCGTTTAAGCTTTTAATAAATACGCATCACCACGGAGATCATACAGCAGGTAATATTGAGTTTAAAGATTTGGTGCCTCATGTGGTGGGGCATGTAAATTGTTTGGCTAACCATAAGCGTGTTGCAGAACAACAGAAAACAGTAGATAAACAATTATTTGCTGATATAACTTTTGCAGATACCTGGAAAAGGAAGGTTGGTTCTGAAAGAATAAAAGCACATTATTTTGGAGCTGCTCATACCAACGGTGATGCAATTATTCATTTTCAGCATGCAAATGTTGCTCATATGGGTGACCTGATTTTTAACCGCAGGTATGCATTTATTGACAGAAGCGCAGGGGCGAATATTAAGAACTGGATTGAAGTTTTAGAAAAAACGTTGAATACTTTTGATCATGAAACCATATTTATTTTCGGTCATGCATTTGATCCTGAAAAAGTAACCGGAAATAAGGATGATATAAAAGCAATGCAAAACTATCTCGCTAAACTGTTGCAATTTGTTGCAGGTGAAATAAAATCAGGAAAATCAAAAGAAGAAATTTTAAAAGCAAAGTCAATTCCGGGTTTAAATGAATGGCAGGGGGACGGTATTGAAAGGGGATTGACTGCAGCGTATGAAGAACTAACTGCAACAAAATAAATTTTTGCATTTTAATGAATAAACTGTTGATTATTGATGATGATGAAGATATAAGCGCAATGCTTTTTCTTTTATTACGAGCAAAAGATTTTGAAGTTGCAGTTGTAACAAAATCAGAAGATATATTTCACAAAATAAAGAACTTTCAACCTGATATTATTTTGCTTGATGTTTTTTTAACCGGTTATGATGGAAGAGTTACTTGTAAACAATTAAAGTTTCATCCTGATTTTAAACATATTCCTGTAATAATTGGTATCAGGGGATGATGAAATTTTGCAGACAGTAGATCACTATGGAGCCAATGATTATGTTAAAAAACCTTTTGACGAGAAAACGCTTCTTACCAAAATCAGTGATCTTTTAAAGGTTAAGACCAGATCAATGGGCTAATTACTTTTGTACATTTACAAGCCCTTCCATTACAAAATAAACAATAGGGCAGAATGTAGAATTTTTTATTGTAAGCTGTGGTCTTTTAATTATTACATCTTCATCTGTATAAGGAAAGCGAACACAATCACTGGGTCGATTCTCATAAATACTGCAAAAATTATCTTCTCCTAAAAACGGGCAGGGTGTTTTATTAGCTACATAATCTCCATCTTCATCAAGGCGCAAATAGGTTTCAATAAAATCACCTTCTTTCATTTTTAAAACTTTTGCAATGCGCTTTATGTCAGGTGTTTTAAAGCGAGGAGAGTAATTTCTGCAGCAATTGGCACATTCAAGGCAGTTGATTTTAGAAAATGCCTCGTTGTGCAATTGAGGAAGCGCTTTTAGCACATTATTCTTATCGGGTCTTTCCAAAAACCGCTTATATTTCTTTTGATTTTCTGAAGATCTCTTTTCCCAATTATGTAAAGCCCCGTCTTTCATAATGTAAAGATAATGTATGCAGTATAGTGATATTTTTAGCTATTATTTGCTGTTCCATCGTAACTTTGCGGCGATAAAAGGCCCCCTCTAAATCTCTCCCTAAGGGGAGACTTGCTAATGCACTAACGCTAAACTTGCTGAATAGGGAAGTGTAAAGTGAATTATCATTATACCTGACAGAGAAGGTTTTTAAAGTAAAAAAATAAATTTATAAAAAATAATAGCAATGAATCTTTTTGAAAAGCAGGCAAATGAATTTACTCACAGGCATATTGGTCCTAATGAACTGGAAACGCAGGAAATGTTGAAGGAAATTGGTGTAAATTCTTTAGGAGAATTAATAAATAAGACGGTACCTGCTGCAATACGCATTCAGGATGATTTTGAAATAACTCCTGCAATGAGTGAGTTTGAATATTTGACTGAATTAAAAAGAATTGCATCAAAAAATAAAGTTTATAAATCTTTTATTGGCCGCGGGTATTATGATACAATAGTTCCTGGTGTTATACTCAGGAATCTTTTTGAAAATCCGGGGTGGTATACACAATATACACCTTACCAGGCTGAAATTTCTCAGGGTAGATTGGAAAGCTTATTAAATTTTCAAACAATGGTAAGTGATCTAACAGCACTTCCTATTGCTAACGCAAGCTTGTTGGATGAAGGAACAGCTGCCGCTGAGGCTATGGCAATGTTATTTAATCATAAGAACCGTAATCATGAACATCCTGCATCTCCTAAATTTTTTGTAGATGAAAAAATATTTGAACAAACAAAAGATGTTCTTATTACACGGGCAAAACCTTTGGGTATAGAACTCGTATTTGGGAATTTTCATTCTGTACAATTAGACGACACATTCTTTGGTACTATTATTCAATATCCAAATAGTGAAGGAAACATTGAAGATTATCGGGATTTTATCGATGCAGTTCATAAAGTAAATGCTCAGGTAGTAATGGCTACAGATCTGTTAGCATTAACGCTGTTAACACCTCCGGGCGAATTAGGGGCTGATGTTGCCATTGGCACTTCCCAACGTTTTGGAGTACCATTAGGCTTTGGTGGGCCGCATGCTGCTTTCTTTGCCACTAAAGATGATTTTAAAAGAAGTATTCCGGGACGTATAATAGGTGTAAGTGTAGATGCACAAGGTAATCGTTGTTTACGTATGGCTTTGCAAACAAGAGAACAACATATAAGGAGAGAAAAAGCAACATCAAATATTTGTACTGCCCAGGCATTATTAGCAAATATGGCTGCGATGTATGCAGTTTTTCATGGTGCAGAGGGATTAAAAAATATTGCAAAACGAATTGCAGTATTAACAAGAACATTAGTAAGTGAGCTGATAGATATCGGTTATGATGTTAAGAGTAAAAGTTATTTTGATACGATTAGAATACATGTGGATGATGCTTCTATTATCAGGACAATTGCAGAAGCTCATAAAATGAATTTTTATTATGTTGATGAGAAAACAATTACCATTTCGCTTGATGAAACTACCACACAGTTAGATATATTAAATATTGCCGGAATATTTGCTTCAGCCAAAGGAAAAGATACTGCAGTTACAACTTTTGATAATGAAAGCAATCTTGAAAATATCCCCGGATCTCTAACAAGAACGTCAAGTTACTTATTACACCCTGTTTTTAATAGTCATCATAGTGAAACTGAGATGATGAGATATTTAAAGTTTCTGGAGAATAAAGATCTTTCGCTTGTACATTCCATGATATCATTGGGTTCCTGTACAATGAAGTTAAATTCAGCCACTGAATTAATTCCTGTGAGCTGGCCTGAGTTTAGCAAAATCCATCCTTTTGCACCAGGAGATCAAACCGAAGGATATAAGATTATTATTAGTGAATTAGAAGATATGCTTTGTAATATTACTGGATTTACTGCTTGTAGTTTACAGCCCAATAGCGGGGCCCAGGGAGAATATGCAGGCTTATTGACGATAAAAGCGTATCATCAGGATAAAAATGAAGAGCATCGTAAGGTAATATTAATACCTATTTCCGCTCATGGAACAAATCCTGCATCGGCTGTAATAGCTGGATTTAAAGTAATTGTTACAAAATGCGATGAGGCAGGGAATATTGATGTAAATGATCTTAAAGAAAAAGCAGAAAAACATAGAGATTCCCTTGCAGGATTAATGGTTACTTATCCCTCTACCCATGGTGTGTTTGAAGAAAGTATAAAAGAAATTTGTCAGTTAATTCACGATAATGGGGGATTGGTATATATGGATGGGGCAAATATGAATGCACAGGTCGGTTTAACATCTCCGGGTCTCATAGGCGCTGATGTCTGCCATCTTAATCTTCATAAAACTTTTGCAATTCCACATGGTGGCGGCGGGCCTGGCATGGGACCTATCTGTGTAAATGATAAACTGAAACCTTTCCTTCCCGGGCATTTTTTGTCAAACCTGAAACGTGAAACGTCAGGAGGTACAATTTCTACCGTTTCACCTTTCACATCTCACGGTTCCATCAGTGCTGCACCTTATGGCTCTGCCAGTATTTTGCTTATCAGTTATGCTTATATAAAAATGCTTGGTACTGACGGTGTTCGCAAAGCAACTGAATATGCAATTCTGAATGCCAATTACATGAAATTCAGATTAAAGAAATATTATAAGATACTTTATACCGGGAAAGGCGGAACATGTGCCCATGAATTTATTGTAGATCTAAGGCCATTTAAAAGCGCTGGTATCGAAGCGGAAGATGTTGCTAAAAGGCTTATGGATTATGGGTTTCATGCACCAACGTTAAGTTTTCCGGTTCCGGGTACAATTATGATAGAACCTACAGAAAGTGAGAGTAAGGCCGAGCTTGACCGTTTTTGTGATGCATTAATAAATATTCATGAAGAGATAAAAAGTATTGTTGATGCAAAGGCTGATAAAACAAACAATCCTTTAAAAAATGCACCGCATACTTTATCAATTATAACTGCTGATGAATGGAAGTATCCATATACTCGCCAACAGGCAGCCTTTCCTTTGGAATATTTAAAAGAAAATAAATTCTGGCCATCTGTAAGCCGGGTAAATAATACCTATGGTGACAGGAATTTAATTTGTACCTGTGAGCCAACAGAAAGTTACATGGAATCAGCTGAGAATTAAAAGTAAGTTATCAAAAGATGACTTACTTATAAATCATAAATTTAATTAACCAGTTGCGCTTCCATAAAAGCATTGGTAATTATTATCTCAAAAAAAGTAATTCTCTGTACTTTGGCAGTTCCCATAATTTATCATCTACCAAAAGTTCTAACTTATCTACATTATATCTGATATCATCAAAACATGATTTTACTGTATCGCAATAAGCAATTGCTTTCTCTCTTGTATCAGTTATTTCATTAGCAACTTTCCTGGCTTCAATCATTTCCTCAACTTTAGTACTCATTGCATTTATGTAATCTGATATTTTACCCACAATTTGTAACTGGTGTGTAGAGGCTGTATCAGGTAGACCGGTTTCTTTTAATCCTTTAATATTTAGAATTAAAATATTCTGATATTTTATGGCAGCCGGTAAGATGTGATTTGTAGCCAGGTCTCCCATAACCCTTGCTTCAATTTGAACCCTTTTTATATAACTCTCTAACAGAATTTCATGACGGGCCTCCAGCTCACTATGAGAATAAATATTATTTTGTTCAAAAAGTGTTTTGGCTTTTTTGGTTACAAACGCATCCAATGCCAGTGGAGTGGTTTTCACATTGGGTAAACCTCTTTTTTTAGCATCTTTCTCCCACTTGTCACTGTAGCCATCTCCTTCAAATAAAACATTTTTACTATCAACAATGTATTTCTGTATTATTTGCATTAAAGCAATTTCTTTCTTTTCTCCTTTTTCAATAACGGCATCTACATCTTGTTTAAATTTAACAAGCGTATCAGCAATAATTGTATTCAATACCGTCATTGCACCTGCGCAGTTTTCTGAAGATCCTACCGCTCTGAATTCAAATTTATTACCTGTAAAAGCAAATGGTGAAGTTCGGTTCCTGTCTGTATTATCCAGCATTAATTCGGGAATGCTTTTGTGAATATCGAGCTTAAGCAGTGCTTCATCCTGTTCATCAAATTTTTCTCCGACCCGGGTTTCAATTTGATGTAATACATCAGTTAAATACTTTCCGATAAATATTGAAATTATTGCAGGAGGCGCCTCATTGGCTCCTAACCGGTGATCATTGCCTGCAGAGGCTATCGATGCTCTTAATAAATCCGCATAGTCATGTACCGCCTTAATAGTATTCACAAAAAAAGCAAGAAACATTAAATTGGTTTTTGGCGTTTTACCCGGTGATAATAAGTTAACACCGGTATTGGTAGCAAGGCTCCAGTTATTATGTTTCCCACTCCCATTAATGCCTGCAAAAGGTTTTTCATGAAGTAATACAACAAGGTTATGGCGTTTAGCCACTCTTGTCATTACATCCATCAATAATGTATTATGATCCACTGCAAGATTTACTTCTTCATATATGGGGGCGCATTCAAACTGGGATGGAGCAACCTCATTATGACGGGTACGCAAAGGAATACCTAATTTATAAGCTTCGTCTTCATAATCTCTCATAAAGGCATACACTCTTTCAGGTATAGAGGCGAAATAATGATCTTCCAGTTGTTGGCCTTTTGCCGGGGCATGGCCAAAAACCGTTCGTCCTGTCATTACAAGATCAGGGCGGGCATTTGCTATGCTGGCATCAACAACAAAATATTCCTGTTCCCAGCCCAGCGTTGCATTTACCTCGGTTACATTTCTATCAAAATACTGGCAAACATCAACAGCTGCATTATCTAATGCTACCAGGGCTTTTAATAATGGGGTTTTTGTATCTAGTGATTCTCCTGTATAGGAAACAAATATGGTTGGTATACATAATGTTTTACCCCGACCGATTTCCATTATAAAAGGAGGAGAAGAGGGATCCCATGCCGTATAACCTCTTGCCTCAAATGTTACTCTTAATCCACCGCTGGGAAATGAAGATGCGTCTGGTTCCTGCTGTATTAAGGCAGCTCCGTCAAATTCTTCCAGGGCACTTCCGTCACTCTTAATTGTAAAAAAAGAATCATGTTTTTCAGCCGTTGCTCCTGTAAGTGGTTGGAACCAATGAGTAAAATGGGTAACTCCTTTTTTTTCTGACCATCCTTTTAAACCAGCGGCGATCTGGTCACCCATCTTCCTGTCTATTTTGTTTCCACTTTTAATAGATCCTATAAGACTTTTATAAGCTTCGTCACTTAAAAATTCTCTTGCTGTTTTTAAAGTAAAAACATTTTCACCGAATATTTGTGTAATTCTTGGTGAGCCTTTAACGTCAACTGAAACCGGGGTGGCGGTTAAATTATGAATTGAATTAAATCGTAAGGATGACATATTTTTTAGATTAAGTCAGCAAAAAAAGGATTTTTTTTATTCTAAAAAAAGAATTTCTTTCAAATTTGCTGTTTTGTGAACAAAAAATCCGACCAATATATATATATTAATAAACGATATATGTTCTAGAAAGGTTAATGAATATATTGGTGTGAGTAGTTAGTTAAAATATTGTACCCATTTAAAATTTACAGACGCAGTATGTTTGCTGATATGTTTTTGATATGGAAATAACTGTAGACGTAGCCCAAAAATTGGGATTACAACCTGAAGAATTTACCAAAATAATAAAAATACGGGGACGTACTCCAAATTTTACTGAGCTAAGTGCTTATTCAGTTATGTGGAGTGAGCATTGTAGTTATAAAAATTCAATTAAGTGGCTGAAAACTTTACCAAGAGAAGGTTCTAAACTATTGGTAAAGGCTGGTGAAGAAAACGCTGGACTAATGGATATTGGGGATGGCTATGGGGTTGTATTTAAAATTGAAAGTCATAACCATCCATCCGCCATTGAACCTTTTCAGGGAGCAGCAACAGGTGTAGGAGGTATCCATCGTGATATTTTTACAATGGGTGCAAGGCCCATTGCTGCATTAAATTCTCTACGATTTGGGAATTTATATGAAAATAAAACCCAACATTTAGTGAGCGGTGTTGTACATGGCATCGGCCATTATGGAAACTGCTTCGGTGTACCTACTGTGGGGGGAGAAGTTTATTTTGAAGATTGCTATCACACCAATCCTTTGGTAAATGCAATGAGCGTAGGTATAGTGAAATTAGGAGAAACCGTAAGTGCAACAGCTATTGGTATTGGTAACCCGGTTTTTATTGTGGGTAGTGCTACCGGTAAAGATGGAATGGGTGGTGCCGCATTTGCCTCTGCTGATATAACTGAAAATAGTATGGAAGACCTGCCGGCTGTTCAGGTTGGTGATCCATTCCAGGAAAAAAAGCTTTTGGAAGCATGTCTGGAAATAATTCCGACAGGCGCCGTGGCAGGGATGCAGGATATGGGTGCAGCTGGTATTATTTGCTCTACAGCCGAAACAAGTGCAAAAGGTGAGGTGGGGATGAAGATATATCTTGACAAAGTTCCCACTCGGCAAAAAAATATGAAATCGTGGGAATTATTATTAAGCGAAAGCCAGGAAAGAATGTTGCTGATAATAAATAAGGGAAGAGAAGAAGAAGTAATTAAAATATTTGAGAAATGGGACATCCCGTGCTCGCAAATAGGTGAGGTAACGAATGATAAACTGCTTAAATTTTATATGTATGGGGAATTGGAGGCGGAACTTCCTGCAGAGAGTTTAGTATTAGGTGGAGGTGCTCCTGTTTATAAAAGAGAGTATAAGGAACCTGAATATTTTAAAAAGATAAAAGAATTTGACCCTGATAAAATACGATTGCCTGAAGATTTAAAAAGTGTTGCAGAGCAATTAATTTCTCTCCCCAACATTGCTTCCAGGCGTTGGATATATAATCAATATGACAGCATGGTAGGTACAGGAAATACAAATACCAATCAACCTTCAGATGCTGCAGTTATTTTGGTAAGAGAGAATAAAAAAGGCTTGGCTATAACAACAGATTGTAACAGCAGGTATGTATTTGCTGATCCTTATGTTGGATGCATGATAGCAGTTAGTGAGGCCGCAAGAAATATTGTATGTAGTGGAGGCGAGCCCCTGGGGGTAACAAACTGTTTAAACTTTGGAAATCCTTATGATCCTGAAGTGTACTACCAGTTTGTATATGCAATTAAAGGCATGAGCGAAGCCTGTAAAAAATTTGACACGCCGGTTACGGGTGGCAATGTTAGCTTTTACAATCAATCTCCTTCAGGCCCTGTTTATCCAACGCCTACAATTGGTATGGTAGGAGTATTAGATGATATAAATAATAAAATGACGTTGGATTTTAAATCTCCGGGTGATGTAATTTATTTATTGGGGAAAAGTAAAAATGATATAAGTTCCTCAGAATATTTGCACAAGATTCTGAATGTAGAATATTCTCCTGCACCTTATTTTGATCTTGAAGAAGAGTACAGTTTACATCAAACAATAAGGGTATTGATAAAAAACAAACTAATTGAATCAGCTCATGATGTTAGTGAAGGCGGATTATTTATAACCCTTGTTGAAAGCGGGTTAAACAGGGAGTTGGGTTTTAATGTAGTACAAAGCAAAACTGATATTCGTACAGATGCATATTGGTTTGGAGAAGCACAAGGCAGAGTGGTGGTAAGTGTTACAGAAAAAAAAATAAATGAGTTTGAAAAGTTTATCAAAAATTCTCCTTATGAAAAACTGGGTGTGGTAACAAATGGGTCTGTGGAGATTAATAATGAAGATTGGGAAAACATATCTTATTGGAAACATAAATATGATACAGCAATTGAGAAGTATTTTCAAAATTATCTACCAGAATAATGATAAATAATAATTCCGTGATTGTAATTACAGGAGCTGCCGGCTTTATAGGAAGCTGTATGGTTGGATATTTAAACGAACAAGGATTTGAGAATTTGATACTGGTTGATGAATTTGATGAAGACGAAAAAGAATTAAACCTGCATCTAAAAAAATATAAAGTAAGAGTAGAAAGAGAAAATTTTTTTGAGTGGCTGGAAATTGAAAAACCCGAAGTAAGATTTATTTTCCACTTAGGAGCAAGAACTGATACCACAGAATTTGATTATACTATTCATCAGCATTTAAATGTTGATTATTCGCAAAAGATCTGGTGCTATTGCACTAAAAACAATATCCCTCTGGTTTACGCTTCATCGGCTGCAACTTATGGTAGCGGAGAACTTGGTT
Organism: Chitinophagales bacterium 65-1; assembly: GCA_002050465.1. Taxonomy (GTDB): domain Bacteria; phylum Bacteroidota; class Bacteroidia; order Chitinophagales; family Chitinophagaceae; genus Ginsengibacter. Next base: position 21,252 of record MWYX01000058.1, on the reverse strand, counting down.
ATTCTGATGACCATTCCATAATTGAAAGATTACAGCCTTTAAATCCCTATGGAGTTTCAAAAAATGAATTTGACAAATGGGCGCTCAAACAAAATGAACAACCCCCTTTTTGGGCAGGTTTAAAATTCTTTAATGTGTACGGTCCAAATGAGTATCATAAAGGCAGAATGGCCAGCATGATATTTCATGGGTTTCATCAAATAAAACAAAATGGATTTGTAAAACTATTCAAATCACACAAACAAGGATATAAAGATGGTGAACAATTGCGTGATTTTATCTATGTAAAAGATGTGATCAAAATATGCTATTGGTTTATGAGTAGTCAATCGTCAATGGTCAATGATCAATGGTCAATACCATCCGGTATTTATAATATTGGCACCGGTAAAGCACGCTCATTTAAGGATCTTGTAAAAGCAACTTTTACTGCCTTGAATATTGAGACTAAAATTGAATACATAGATATGCCGACAGACATCAGGAATAAATACCAGTATTTTACTGAAGCTAAAATGGAAAAGATCAGAAATGCCGGTTATACTTCTCCGGTTTGTACCCTGGAAGAAGGCATTAGTGATTATATAAGAAATTATCTTTCAAATAACAGGTATTATTAATTTTTCCACAAAACCCTTTCTTCATTTTTCTCTCCAAAATAATAACTGTAAGTTTGCATGACCTCCCTGATTTTATTCCCGGTTATTAAGGTCATCATTTTAATTATAAAGTAAAGTTTATGGCCAAGTATATTTTTGTAACAGGTGGTGTAACATCCTCATTGGGCAAAGGTATTATTGCCGCTTCTCTTGCAAAATTATTGCAGGCAAGAGGATTAACCGCCACTATTCAAAAATTTGATCCATACATTAATGTTGACCCGGGAACAATGAACCCTTATGAACATGGCGAATGTTACGTAACCGAAGATGGGGCAGAAACGGATCTCGACCTTGGACATTATGAAAGGTTTTTAAATATTTATACTTCACAGGCAAATAATGTTACTACGGGGTCAATTTATCAAACAGTAATTAACAGGGAAAGGGCAGGGGACTATTTGGGTAAAACAGTGCAGGTTATTCCGCATATAACTGATGAGATAAAACGCAGGATGAAATTATTGGGAGACAGCAATAAGTATGATGTAATTCTTACCGAGATCGGCGGTACCGTTGGCGATATTGAAAGCCTTCCGTTTATTGAAGCAGTTCGCCAACTGCAATGGGAAATGCCGGAAGAGGATTGTCTTGTTGTTCATTTAACATTGATCCCTTATTTAAAAGCGGCAAAGGAATTAAAGACAAAACCCACACAGCATAGTGTAAAAATGCTTAGTGAGAATGGTGTTCATCCTGATATATTGGTTTGCAGAACCGAAAGGCCATTAAGTGATGAGATAAAAAGAAAGCTTGCATTATTCTGTAATGTAAAGCAGGATGCAGTAATTGAAGCAGCAGATGCCTCTACTATTTATGAAGTGCCTATAGCGATGCTTAGAGAAAAGCTTGATGTTATTGTATTGAAAAAATTAAATATCACTAACTATCACGAACCTGAATTAGAAAAGTGGAAAGACTTTTTAGAGAAGCTGAAACATCCTAAAAACAGGGTTACCATCGGATTGATCGGTAAATACATTGAATTGCAGGATGCTTATAAATCCATCCTGGAATCATTTATTCATGCGGGTGCTATGAACGATTGCAAAGTGCAGGTAGTTAATGTGCATAGTGAATTTATTACCGAGGAAAATGTTGCTGAAAAATTAAATGAACTGGATGGTTTATTGGTTGCTCCCGGATTCGGTCATAGAGGGGTGGAAGGAAAAATTATCGCAGTAAAATATGCCCGGGAAAATAATTTGCCTTTCTTCGGCATTTGCCTCGGAATGCAAATGGCCGCTATTGAATTTGCAAGAAATGTATTGAATATAAGTGATGCTAATTCAACCGAAATGCAGCCTGATACTACCAACCCTGTAATTGATATGATGGAAGAGCAAAAAAAGATAACCATTAAAGGAGGCACTATGCGGTTAGGTTCATTTCCATGCGTTATCAAACAAAATTCAATGGCACACAGGATATATGGCCAAACAAAGATCAGCGAAAGGCACCGCCATCGCTGGGAATTTAATAATGCTTACTTAAGCCAATTTGAAAATGCAGGAATGATAGCAAGCGGAATTAATCCTGAAACGGGATTAGTAGAAATTATTGAATTACCTAATCACCCGTTTTATATTGGGGTTCAATATCATCCTGAATTAAAAAGCACTGTTGAAAATCCACAGCCCATTTTTGCAAGCTTTATCAAAGCTGCCCGGGAATTTTCAGAAGCAAAACATTCAGTAAAGAATCCACTCCTGCAAAGTGAAATGATATAGACAGGCTTACCGGTTACTGGATACCAGCAGCCATTTAGTTCTCCTGTTTGCTTAAAATTTCTTTCTTCATTTTATTCCATAATCCATCAAAGGTTTCTTGTTTTTCATCCCGCCACCTTTGGGAAAATGCTTTCATTTTTTCACTCTTATCTTCTTTAGTAATGGAAAAAAAAGCAGTAATAGTTTCTTCATCATTTGTTTTTGCCATGGCATTATACATCTCTTTTAATTCCTGTTCTTTCCTCATATTAGAATAAGCAATTTCTTTTTCCATTTCTTCCCTAAGCCGTACTTTTTCATCATAACTTCCTGAAGGCAGCAAAGTTTTTGCAATAACGGGCATAAGTTCTATCAACATTAAAATTATCACCAGCAAATAATACCTGAATTGTAATGCAGTATTGTTTTTAATGAGGTTATTCAGCGCTTCTATTCTTGTTAAAAACCCATCATTAAAATAACCTGTAAAAACTTGCTCATCCTTTTTAATATTCTCATCAATTGTTTGCTGTTCTTTTTCAATAGCTTTTAATCCTGGCTGATAAGCAGCAAGTAAGGTTTGATATTCCGCATCCAGTTTTTCATATTCTTTTTTCTTTGCACGGGCAATGTCTTTTATCCCTATTTTACCTGTTCCACCGCTCCCATCCGATTCTGCGATGTAATTATCTCTTGCTCTTGAAACATCCATATATTTTTGATTCAACTCATTTTGCACTGCAGTTTTCTGGGCTGCCAATTCTGTTTTACGGGTTTTGTAAACAGCCGTAAGCTCATCACTTTTTTGAATTCTTTTTCTTTCGTTATCTAAAGAAGTCTGCAGTTTTATTTCTTTATTAAACATATACAGTATTGCAGGTTGTGCCATAAACACACCAATAGTTAATGCGAGCAATCCTCTAAATAAAAGCGGAGTGAATTTGCTCTTATTAAATTTGGTAATTCCCTTTATTAATGCCCTGTCAATAGTAAGAATGATAAATCCCATAAACACACCAAGTGCCACATATAAAAATGCATTATCAATTATTGTCGAAAAAAAGTATGTCCAGGCCAGCGTTGCAAAAACCCATGTTGTAAGAACAGTCATGCCAACAATTTTGTAGCGGTTCCGGTCAACCACGCTATCCATTAATAGTTCTTTCTCTGCTGTTGACAGCCACCATAAAAATTCAGAAAATTGCGAAGGCTCATAATTTTCCCTTTGAGAAAGAGAAACGTTTGTTTCAGGCATTGTAATTAATTTGAATGTTTGAAAAAATTATCTAATAATAAAAATTATTGTACATGTGTACTCAAGAGATAAGTTGAAGCATTACTGCTGGCAGGCAGGGGGATAAGGAAAGCGGGCCTTATCTTTCACAAACATATTTTATTAACTAATACTTTTTAATTATAGTATTTAACACAACATAACATTAACAGTTTATTGGAATGGGGAGCTTAAACTCTTAATCACTAACAGCCGTCTATTACATATCTTTGCTTTCTCATAATTAAGAGAGCATTTAACTAAACAAAACAGTATGAAAAATTTATTATTCTCAATTTTAATTTTAACCGGTATTTCCACTTTTGCACAACCTAAGGGAATGGGCAAAAATGATACTGATGCCAAAAAAATATTAGATCAGGTAAGCGCTAAATTCAAAAGCTTTAAAACTGTTACAGCAAAATTCAATCTTAAAATAGAAAATGCTGCAGGTAAAGTTCAGGGTACCAAATCGGGCGTGGTAAACCTAAAGGGTACAAAATATAGAATAAACGTAACAGGACAGGAAATTTACAGTGATGGAAATACAACCTGGACATACGATAAATCTAGTAATGAAGTACAAATAAATAAAGTTGAACGTTCTGCTACCACTATTACACCACAAAAAATGTTTACTAATTTTTATGACAAGGATTTTTTGTACAAAACAAATCCGGATGTGAAAATTGGCGGAAAAATGTTGCAGGAAATTGAATTAACACCTATTGATAAAAGCAAACCATTTTTTAAGGTATTGGTTGCTGTAGATAAAGCAAGTAAAACGATAAGACAAACAAAAGTTTTTGAAAAAAATGGTAATCGTTACATATATAGTGTTATAAGTCTGGTACCTAATACGGCTTTGCCTGATGCTTTATTTGTTTTCGATACCAAAAAATACCCTAAGGTAGAAGTTGTAGACCTAAGATAATTAATCCTATGAAATAATAAAGACGTTGCTCCATACACGGGAAGCAACGTTTTTTTATTATAAATCCCCACCCCATCTAAAAGTATTGATCTGTAAGCCAGCCAGATCAATCACCCTATCTACAACAGTTGCAGCAGCTTCTTCGATAGTTGCAGGTTTGCTGTAAAATGATGGTGTAGCAGGGCAAATAATTCCACCAGCCAGAGTTACTGTTTCCATGTTGCGAATATGAATCAGGTTGTATGGTGTGTCTCTTATAACGCAAATTAATTTTCTTCTTTCTTTTAAAATTACGTCTGCAGCTCTTGTGATAAGGTCATTGGAAATGCCGGATGCAATTCGCCCTAAAGTACCCATGCTGCATGGACAAATTATCATGGTACCATAATTTCCTGATCCGGACGCAAATGGTGCTAAAAAATCCTGTTGGGAATAAAATTTTATATTGTATTTGCTATCCCGGTATGCACCGGAATCACTATTTAATTCTGTCTTCCAGACTAATTTTGCATTTTCTGTCATCACCACACTTAGTTCATCCCATTGTTCTTTAATACCGGTTAATTTATCAAGCAATAATTTTGCATAAACAGAGCCACTTGCTCCGGTAATAGCTAAAACAATTTTATGCATCTTTTAAGTTTATGAATGTATGTATCAAACAATAATAATTTAATTTCATCCGGACCAATAAACTCCTTACTTATTCGTTTAACTTATACAAGATATGCTAAAACTAAAACCTACTTTATTATTTTGCCTGGTAATTTTTTGTTCAGCCACACTTAAAACGGGCAGCAATGAAAAAATAAAATGGCTGAATATGGATGAAGTCTCAATAAAGGTAAAGGACCAAAGTAAGCCGATACTTATTGATCTTTATACTAATTGGTGTTATTGGTGCAAGGTAATGGATAAAAATACTTACGCTAACAGCAAAGTTATTGCGTATATAAATGAACACTTTTATTCGGCTAAGATTGATGCCGAATCGAAAGACAACGTAAACTGGAAAAACAAAACATACAGATATAATAATAATTACCGTATAAATGATTTCGCATTATTCCTCTCTCATGGGCGAGCCTCATTTCCAACTACTGTAATCATTGCTGACGAAAATTCAGCTCCCATTCCAATTGCCGGTTATTTAAAACCAAAGGAGATCGAACCTATTCTAAAATATTTTGGAGAAGGGGCCTATAAAACCAAAAATTTTCCGGAGTTTGAAAAGACGTTCAAATCATCTTGGTGATTATTCACTATTCTTTAATTGTTAAAAAATTACAAATTGAAATTGTACTGCAACCTATAATTGAAAGAAATCGTCTTTTGTATGGTTTCTTAGTGTTAAGATAAATGGTTAAGATTTTTGATTAGTCCCGGGCTTCTTTTTAGTTGCCCGGTTTTTATTTATCAGCTTCACTCTTTATTCTGTTTGCAAACTCTCTCCTAATAATATTTAAAGCGCCACCGGCTTTAAACCATTCTATCTGCTGTTCATTATAAGTGTGATTTACAAGGAATGTATCTTCTGTGCCATCTTCATGGTGAAGATGTACGATCAATGGTTTATTTATACGGAACGATGTTAATCCATCTATATCAATAAGGTCATCTTCTAAAACTTTATCATAATCTTCTTTTTTTGCAAAAGTTATAGCCAGCATTCCCTGTTTCTTCAAATTTGTTTCATGAATTCTTGCAAAAGATTTTACTAATACAGCCCGTACCCCTAAGTGCCTTGGCTCCATAGCGGCGTGTTCTCTTGATGAGCCTTCCCCGTAGTTTTCATCCCCCACAATTATTGAACCTACTCCGGCAGCTTTGTATGCTCTTTGTGTATCGGGTAGTGCTCCATATACACCTGTAAGTTGATTTTTTACCAGGTTTGTTTTTTCATTAAAGTAATTTAAAGCTCCTATTAATAAATTGTTGCTAATATTATCAAGATGTCCTCTGAATTTTAACCAGGGGCCAGCCATGGAAATATGATCTGTTGTGCATTTACCTTTTGCTTTTATTAATAATTTGAGGTCTTTTAAATCAGTTCCTTCCCAAGCTGGGAAGGGATCAAGAATTTGTAATCGCTTGCTTTGCGGATCCACCATAACCTGAATATTGCTTCCATCTGCGGCAGGCGCCTGAAAGCCGGCATCTTCAACTGCAAAGCCATTTTTTGGAAGTTCATCACCTGTTGGAGGATCTAATTTTACCTGCTCACCTTTATCATTGGTTAATGTATCTGTAACCGGATTAAAATTCAGGTCGCCTGCTATAGAAAGTGCAGTAACTAATTCAGGAGAACCTACAAATGCATGCGTATTTGGATTACCGTCGTTTCTTTTTGCAAAATTTCTATTGTAGGAATGTATAATTGTATTTTTTTCCTGCTTTTCTGCGCCTAACCTTTCCCACATTCCAATGCATGGGCCACAGGCATTGGCAAAAACGGTTGCGCCAAAAGTTTCAAATGTTTCTAAAAATCCATCTCTTTCAATTGTATATCTTATTTGTTCTGAACCGGGATTTATAGAAAAATCAGATCTTGTTTTTAATCCTTTATCAATAGCTTGCCTGGCAACACTTACAGATCTGCTGATATCCTCATATGATGAATTGGTACAACTTCCTATTAATCCCTCATCAATTTTTGTAGGCCAGCCATTGGCTGCTGCTACATCTTTCATTTTTGAAATTGGTGTTGCCAGATCGGGAGTGAAAGGTCCATTAAGATGAGGCTCTAATTCACTTAAATTAATTTCAATTACCTGGTCAAAAAAGTTTCCAGGAGTTTCATAAACTTCAGGATCACCATTAAGATGTTCCTTTATTGCATTAGCTGCCTGGGCTATCTCTGTTCTTCCCGTGGCTCTTAAATAACGTTCCATACTATCATCATATCCAAAAGTGGAAGTAGTTGCACCAACTTCTGCACCCATATTACAAATGGTTCCCTTTCCTGTACAACTTAACGATTCTGCTCCTTCACCAAAATATTCAATAACAGCACCAGTACCTCCCTTTACAGTAAGAATGCCGGCAACTTTTAATATAACGTCTTTAGCTGAAGCCCAACCATTTAGTTTACCTGTTAATTTAACCCCGATCAATTTTGGAAATTTTAATTCCCATGGCAGGCCTGCCATTACATCACAGGCATCTGCGCCACCAACACCAATTGCTATCATGCCAAGGCCCCCTGCATTTACAGTGTGGCTATCTGTGCCTATCATCATTCCTCCCGGGAAAGCATAGTTTTCCAATACAACCTGATGAATGATTCCTGCGCCAGGTTTCCAAAAACCAAGTCCATATTTATTACATACTGAAGCTAAAAAATCATATACCTCACTGCTTTCATGAACAGCTCTGTCCAGATCAACCTTGCTATTGTCCTTTGCCATTATCAGGTGATCACAATGCACTGTAGATGGAACGGCAACTATTGTTCTGCCTGCCTGCATAAATTGTAACAATGCCATCTGGGCTGTTGCATCCTGCATAGCAACCCTGTCAGGTGCAAAATCTACATAACTCTTTCCCCGTTCATAAGCTGCAGTAGCATCAGATTGCCAAAGATGCGTATATAAAATCTTTTCGGTAAGTGTCAGGGGTTTTTTAACCGCTTTGCGTGCCGCCAGTACCTTTGCGCCAAAATTGGTATACATTTTCTGTATCATTTCTATATCAAATACCATGGCTTTCAATTTATTATGTAAAACTGTAAACAGAGAACTCTTACAAAAGTTTACTAATTTGAAGAATAAAAATTACGATTTGCAAATTTACAAAAATCGTATGATGATTTAAACATAAGTTTAGCTTTGGTTTTGAAATGAATATTTTATTTTTTTAAATTTGTATTATGAATAAAATAAAAGACTTTATTGAGTGGCAGGTGTTTGGAGTTTGTGCTGCCATTGGCGAGAAAATGGGAATTGCAACATCAGTTATCAGAAGATATTTTATTTATATTTCGTTTTTAACCTTTGGTTCACCGGTAATATTTTATTTGTTTATTGCATTCTGGATGAATATCAAAAATTATATCCAAAGCTCCAGGCGCAATCCCCTTAAATATCTTTAACATCCTTTAAAGCGATCCTTTTGATTGTATTAAACCTTGCAACTAATAATTACCAGGATTTATTACAAAGTATAGCCCGTCAATTACAAGTTAATCCGGAAAATAATTCAATCATAGTTCCCCATGATGTTGGAGAGGGTGTTATAAAAATAATAATGCTTCCCAATGGACTACAAACATTAATGATAAAAATTCATTTTAATAAAAATGTGCAAATAAAAATGGGAAATACAGATCCGGGAGATTATGTATTAAATTTTGATGAATCAGAAATTGCGGATCGAAAAAAAGCCGGTTCTGTTGTTATTCATTCATTTGTAAGATTAACCGGAGCATCTTATAAAAATTGGGATGTTGTAAAGAAAAAAACCTCAATTCAATATTTAAAAATTTTATTCAGCAGGCAATGGCTTTCAAATTATACCGGACTTGGTGAAAAAATATCTTTGTTCGAAAAATATATACCTGTAAAAACCGAATCAGGCAATACAGAAAGAATGAATGATGATTATCGGCAAATTATAAATGACTTATGGAAGGGAGACAATAATGAGTATATGCAAAATATTTTTTATCAGAATCGCATATTATTATTAATTGAGCAGTTTTTTACCCGCATGCATGCTGATCTGTTGCGTCCTAAAGGAAAATATAAATTGACCACAGAAGATGTTGAAATATTAAAAAAGGTAGAATATAAATTAAACACATTTACTGCTACCCCACCTAATATCGAAAGGCTTGCAAAAAAGTATGCAATTAATAAAATGAAATTAACCCAGGCATTTAAGCAGGTATATGGTATCAGCATTTACAATTATTATCAAAAACAGCGAATGCAAAAAGCGCATGAATTATTAACAACCCGAAAATTATCTGTTAAACAAGCAGGTGAGCGTTTGGGATATACCAACTTGTCTAATTTTATATTGGCCTTTAAAAAGCAATTTAACGTTGATCCTAAAAGTTTAATGGAATAATTTAGATAAATTTGCACACCAAACTTAAAAACCCTTAAAAAATTTAATTGCTGATGTTAAGGATTGATTACACGCAGACAGATTATATAAAAGTATTGGAGGCATTTTCTGAAAAGATGAATGCGACAATAAAAGATGATACTTTAGTTATTCCTGATGAAATAGCAAATGGATATTTTAAGCATGCAGTGCTTTCTAATGGATTACAATGCCTGATATCTGATTATACATTACATACTGATCTGTATTTACAAAGAACCTCTTCAGATAAAGAATTTTACATCCTACGTTTTGACGAAGTATCTATTTCCGATACATTAATGGTAAAAATTGATAATGATTATATATGGGAATCAAAACATAAACGTGCCTCAGTTTTACTCACAAGCTCTTTGTTTGATTTTGCAACATCTGCTACAAAAGGAACTGTAGTAAGAAGCATAAATGTATTGTTTACCAGAAAATGGCTTTCACAGTATTTAAATATCAATAGCCTGGATAGTATTCTTCAGAAATATCTGCAATTAAAAACCAATAATTACAATTTTGCGCCATTTGATATTGAATACAGGTCATGGTTTAACGAGGTTCTGGGAGATTCAAATGCTGTTATGCAAAAGCCAATTATTGAAAATCGTATCATGTTAATGGTAGAAAAATTTCTCAATAATCTATATGAAAACTTCCATCACTTAAGTATTCCTGATTCTCTCAAAATTCCGAATGATGAGGTTAAGCGGCTGATGGAAGTAGAATCATACCTGGTAAAAGATTTCTCTACCCCACCACCACCCATTTCCTTCTTATCAAGAGTGGCAGCTATGAGCACAACAACTTTGAAAAATAAGTTTAAAAAGCTGTATGGTATCAATGTATATGAATATTTTCAAAAAGGCAGAATGCAGAAAGCAAAAGCGCTAATAATGTCGCATAAATATTCAATAAAGGAAATAGGTTCACAATTGGGATATTCTAATCTCAGCAACTTTGCTGCTGCTTTTAAAAAGGAATTTAATACACTGCCAAGTCAATTGGTTTTCCAGCGTTAAAACTATAAATTTTGAGATAAGGTATCCGGTACCCTTGCATTTTAATGATCATTAAATTACTGCAGATCTTAAATGCACTAATTTTTTAATCAGATCTTCTAAAAGATGTAGAGGTAACATATTAGCGCCATCACTTTTAGCGATCATCGGATTTTGATGCGTTTCTATAAAAATCCCATCAGCACCTACAGCAATTGCAGCTTTAGCAATTGTTTCAATAAGTTTAGGATTACCCCCAGTTATACCATCACTTTGATTGGGTTGCTGTAAAGAATGTGTACAATCCATAATTACGGGAAGGTTGTTAAGCTTCATTTCGGGTATATTTCTAAAGTCCACAACAAGATCATGGTATCCAAAACTATTTCCCCGTTCAGTAAGCATTACCTTTTTATTACCTGCAGATTTAATTTTTTCTACTGCGAATTTCATTGCCTCACCATTTAAAAACTGGCCCTTCTTTACGTTGATTATTTTATTTGTCTTAGCTGCAGCGATCAACAATTCTGTTTGCCTGCATAAAAAAGCAGGAATTTGTAAAATATCTGCATAGTGCGCTGCAGTAGATGCTTCTAATCCGGTATGAATATCAGTAATGGTTGGAACTGCGTTCTTTTCTCCTGCGGTTTTAATTATTTCCAATGCTTTTTCATCACCGATACCGATAAAGGAAGAAGCGCTTGTTCGGTTTGCTTTTTTATAAGAAGCTTTAAAAATATAAGGAACCTTGTATTTTTTACAAATGGCTGTAACTGTTTCTGCTATTTCCATTACCATTCCTTCTCCTTCAACAACACATGGACCTGCAATAAGAAAAAAATTATTCTTATCATATTGCTGGTGTGCAAAAAGCTTCTGTAAATAATTTTCCATCATCAAAACTACTATTTTCAATATTCAATTTTACATTTACAGTTCTTTTTAAAACGTATGAGTAAAGAAAAAATACTGGTAATCGGCGCTTCCGGGCAAATTGGAGTGGAACTTACATTGGAATTACGCAGATTATATGGCGGGGCAAAAGTTATTGCCTCAGACCTAAGAGAAGAGAATGATTTAATAAAAGGAACAGGGCCATATGTAAGCCTTGATGTTATGAATAAAGAGATGCTGCATGTTCAGGTTATCCGGCAAGGTATTACTCAAATCTATTTGCTTGCAGCTATATTGTCAGCTACAGGAGAAAAAAACCCTATGCTTGCATGGAATTTAAATATGCAAAGCCTTTTGAATGTATTGGATATTGCGAAAGAGGAGAAATTAACGAAAGTATTCTGGCCCAGCAGTATCGCGGTTTTTGGTCCTACATCGCCAAAACAAAATTGTCCTCAGCAAACAGTGATTGAACCTGTAACAGTCTATGGAATTAGTAAATATGCCGGTGAGTTCTGGTGTAATTATTATAATCATCGTTATGGAGTTGATGTAAGAAGTATGCGCTATCCGGGACTTATTAGTTATAAAAGCTCACCTGGTGGGGGAACCACAGATTATGCCGTTGAAATTTTTTATAATGCCTTGGGCGAAAAAAAATATAAATGCTTTTTAAAAGAAGATACCTATTTACCAATGATGTATATGCCGGATGCTATAAGGGCTGCAATAGAATTAATGCAGGCAGATGCTGAAAAGATTTCAATCAGGACATCTTACAATGTATCGGCCATAAGTTTTTCGCCAAATGAAATAGCCCAGGAAATTAAAAAGCATATACCTGGATTTGTAATTACATACGCGCCTGATTACCGCCAGGCAATTGCAGATAGCTGGCCACAAAGTATTGATGATAGCGTGGCTAACAATGATTGGAAGTGGGAACCTAAATATAATCTTGAAAAAATGACTATTGATATGTTAAATAATTTAGATAAAGTATAGTGAATATTTTTATGAACATACTATTGCTGAATTTTATACGTTGAGTCTGAAATATTAATTCCGTATAAGTTATTTACTTACTTACTTAATAAATTTTCAACAAAAAAGATCAAAATGAAAAAATTATTTATTATTGTAGCAATTGTATTTATTTCAACCACTGCCTTTGCCCAATTTGGTATTACCGGTGGCGCTACATTAGCTTCAGTAAAAATTGAAGATCAAACTTCCTCCTTAAATAAATCTACGGATTCTAAATTAGGTTTCACTGCAGGAGTGTTCACTAGTTTTCCTCTTTCAACTAATTTTATTTTCCGGCCAGGATTAAATTATACTCAAAAAGGAGGTAAGGTTAATGAAACTGAAGGTACTTTAACGTCTGAAAGTAAGATAACTTTAAACTATATCGAGCTTCCTCTTGATTTTATTTACAAAGCTGCAGGGGGCTTTTTTGTTGGGGCAGGGCCTGCCTTAGCATATGGATTAAGTGGTAAAACCAAATACTCTATTACAGGGGGAGTTCTTCCCGGCCAAAATACATCAGGCGAAGAGAAAATTAACTTTGGAAGTGATGCAAACAATGATGATTTAAAACGTTTTGAGTTTTCAGGTAATTTGCTAGCCGGATACCAATTGTCTAATGGCATCTTTTTATCCGTTAATTATAATTTAGGATTTAGTGATCTTAGCAATGATAATGAAGTATCTTTTAAAAACAGATACTTTGGAATAAGAATTGGCTATTTATTGGGAGGTAATACAACAGAATAATTATTTCTGTAAAAAAATTATTTATAAAGAACAATGTATAAAAGAGTTTTTTTAAATCGGCATGATTTTTTCTAAAAGGAGGATAAAACTAACAAAAAGGTATAACTTTGCCTTGATACTTAAATCCATTAATTATTTTAAACCAAAAATTCAAGAAAAATGAAAAAACTATTATTAGCTGTAACTGCATTTATAGTAACTGCAGTCTCGGTAAACGCTCAGGAAACAGATGTTGTACCTAGAGGAACTACTTTTAGCATTGCAGGTAATGTTGGTAGCGGTACTTCTACAGATTATAAGCTGGCTGCAGGCGCAGATATTCAATTGGATATTCCAATGGGGTCTACTTTAAAATTTACTGCAAGCGCAGGGTACGAAAACATGGCGTATGATTTCAACGGATCTAAAGGACATTCTGGTTACATTCCCTTATTAGCCGGACTTAAATTAGGTTTAGGTAAAGGTTTATATGGCCATGGCCAAATCGGTTATGCTTTCAATACCACCAATAATCCCGGAAGCGATGATGACGGTAACTTTGCATGGGCTCCAAGTATAGGTTACGGATTCGGAAAGAATTTTGACATCTCTGCAAAATATATTTCTTTTGGGCCAACTGCAATTGTTGCAAGGTTAGCTTACAATTTCTAACTGTATTCTAAGAAATTTAAGAGGCCTCTGTAATGAGGCCTCTTTTATGTTGCATGATAAAGGTTAACGAACTAATTTTGTATTTGTTCATTAATGCCTAATATTCATTAAACAAAAAAATCATGAAAAAATTATTTTTAGCTATTGTTGGTATAATATTTATACTACATACCGCTGCGCAGGACAAAGTATCATCATCTAACACATCATTTAGCCTGGGGGCAGAATTATCTTTGCCGGTGGGAACTTTTGGAGACATATATTCTTTTGGATTTGGCGCTTCAGGCCAGGGAAATTTTGCAATTGCTGATGATGCAGCAATAACTCTATATGCCGGGTATATAAACTATTCTTTAAAAAGTACTTACGGTTCAGGTAGTGCAGGATATTTGCCTGTATTAGGTGGTGTTGAATTTGGATTTTCACCGCAAATTTATGCTTCCGCTCAATTAGGTCTTACTTTTTATACCAAAGGTGGGGGTAGTGCTTTTACATATGCACCAGGTATAGGATTTAAAATAAGTAATAACATTTCAGCTTTACTTAAGTATACTGCTCAATCAAAAGGAGGCGCTACTTCAGGTGCTGTTGGTGCACGGCTGGCATATATATTTTAAAAGTATTTTTATAATAAACAGGTCTGTACAGCACAGACCTTTTATTTTTTTAAATCCCTATAACATCTTTCATAGTAAATATTCCTTTTTTATCTTTTACATATTCTGCGGCAAGTACTGCTCCGGTTGCAAATCCTTGCCGGTTATGTGCTGTATGAATTACTTCAATATCATCCACTTCTGAATGATATTTTACAGCATGAATGCCAGCAGCCGGATCGATGCGCTTACTAATAATTGATAGTTCTTCTTTATTCTCACTTTTATTATTAACCCATTTCTTTTTTTGAGGTAATTCTTTTAATAACATTTCCGCAATGGTAATCGCTGTTCCACTTGGTGCATCTTTTTTTTGTGTATGATGTGTTTCTTCTATAATTATATTATAATTCTGTTTACTCATTAACCGGACTAATTTTTTATTAAGCTCAAAAAATATATTTACACCCAGGCTAAAGTTACTTGCATAAAGAAATGAACCTTTTACCCGGGTACAGGTTTCTTTTACAGTATCAAAATTATTAAGCCAGCCTGTTGTGCCACATACAACAGGTATTCCTGCCTCAAAGCACTTAAGAATATTAGTTACAGCATTTTCGGGTGTTGTAAATTCTATTGCTACATCAGCCTTTGCTAAATTTCTTTTTGTAAGATCACGTACATTTTTTGAATTTATTGCTAAGCAAATACTATGGCCTTTCTGTAAAGCCGCTTCTTCAATGGATTTACCCATCTTGCCATATCCAATTAATGCAATTTCCATAATCAGGAAAATTATTGTAATGAAGGTAAAGCTTTTGCGTATTTATCTTTAAGCGTAAAAACAATACTAATACCCCCTGTATTGGTGTTAGGATTATAACCGGGTTTTATTTTAAAGCTAATATTATCAGTAACGTCAAATGATTTTAAATGGGCATCAACAGTGGCATCAACAACATTTAATCCCCAAAATAATATAAAAAATAAAACAGAATAATCTACATTCTGGCGGAATGAATTTCTATAACTCCTGATTGATTCCGTTGAAAGATTTTTAAAATCCGGATCAACTAATACATCATTTGAAGGAATTGTATCAGACCGATAAATAATAGCTTGTTTAAGGAGCTTGTAGGTTTTTAAATTATATAAAAAAATAGCTGCTGTTGTTCCAAGTGCTCCATAAATAATCGGGATCTTCCAGTATTTTTTATTGTAAGCCTGGCCCCAGCCCGGAAGTACTGCTGACCTGAAAGTAGCAACCTTAGGATTAAATTTTTTTGCAGATGTATCAAGTGATAAAATATTTTTTTGGCTTGTACTATCCTGTAATTTGGTAATGGTAGTGTCGTTTTGCTGCGCAAAACTTTTACTGCAAAAAGCTGATGAGAAAAAGAAAATACACAAAAATAATTTCTTGTTGAGCATACATTTAGTTCACAGGCACCTTCATCTTATCCAACATCGAGTTTAATTCCTCAAGAGAATAATATTCAAAAGTAATACTGCCATAACCTTTTTTATTATGGTTCAATTTTACTTTGGTACTGTAATGAGAAGCTAAATTATCTTCAATTTTTTTTAATGCCGGTGATAGGGGCGACTTTACGGAATTATTAACAGCATTTCCTGACGTATAAAATCTTCTTACAAGTTCCTCAGTTTGCCTTACAGATAATTCCTTATTTTTTATTTCATTAAAAATAAAAAGTTGCTTATCTATAGCATCCACATTTATCAGCGCTCTTGCATGTCCCATGCTAATAGTTCCATTTCTTACTGCAACCTGTATGTCGGGTGGCAATTTTAAAAGCCTGATATAATTGGTTACAGTACTTCGTTCTTTTCCCATCCTTTCTGCCAGTTGTTCCTGGGTATAATCCAGTTCTTCCATAAGTCTTCTGTAACTTATTGCAATCTCCATTGCATTTAAATTTTCCCTTTGCAGGTTTTCCAGCAATGCAAGTTCCAGCAGTTGCGAATCTTTAGTTTCCCTCACATATACAGGTATATCTTTTAATCCTGCAATTTTTGCTGCCCTGAATCTTCTTTCACCTGCAATTATTCTATACCTTCCACCAGAAAGTCTGGTAACTGTAAGCGGTTGAATAATATCATGCGTTTTAATAGAAGCGGCTAATTCACTTAATGCTACTTCATCAAAATCCCGTCTTGGTTGTTTAGGGTTTATCTCTATTTGATCAAGTGGTACTCTTAAACTTGTACTTGCTTTTTCTATTACTTCACTTTTTAAAGAGCCTGCAGTTGATTTAAGGTCCGCATCAATATTTTGTAATAAAGAGCGAATGCCTTTACCCAGAGCATCCCTTTTATTTGCTGTTGACATAATTAAAAAATTAGTTGTGAGCTATGAGTTATGAGCAAAAAAATTGCACCTGATCAAGCTAAAACTCCTCACCTTTTTTCCAAGACCTTCTCTTCCTGGCTTAGTTTTGTCATATTATTTTTCTGCAGAATTTCTTTTGCCAGGTTGAGATAATTTATTGCACCCTTACTATCTGCATCATATAAAATTGCGGGTTTACCAAAGCTTGGAGCCTCACTTAGTTTGGTATTACGATGAATAATAGTCGAAAAAACCAGGTCTTCAAAGTGTTTTCTTACTTCATTTACTACCTGGTTACATAAGCGTAAACGGCCATCATACATTGTCATCAGTAAACCTTCTATTTTTAGTTCAGGGTTTAATCTATTTTGTACAATTTTTATAGTGTTCAATAATTTTCCTAAACCTTCTAATGCAAAAAACTCTGCCTGAACAGGAACAATCACGCTATCCGCAGCAGTTAAAGCATTAACTGTTATCAATCCTAAAGAAGGGGAGCAATCAACCACTATAAAATCATATTCATCCCGTAGAGGATCTAGAATATTCTTTAAAACACTTTCGCGGTTAGGATAATTAATCATCTCAATTTCAGCTCCCACCAGATCAATATGTGAGGGAATCACATCCAGAAATGATATATCAGATTTTAGAACTACATCCTTAGCACTGGTGGTATTTACCATACAATCATATAATCCCTGCGATATATTATGAAGATCAAAGCCCAGTCCGGTAGTACTATTTGCCTGCGGATCTGCATCAACCAATAATGTTTTAAACTCTAATACCCCTAAACTCGCAGCAAGATTAATTGCAGTAGTAGTTTTACCAACCCCACCTTTTTGATTTGCTATTCCTATTATCTTTGCCATACCCCCTTAATCCCCTGAAGGGGAAATTAATTATCTAATTTTGTTTAATGTCTTTACTTCGTACATCGTACATCTTACTTCGTACATTAATGACAGGTTGGCAAATTTACTTATTCGGTATAATATTAGGGTGATATTAATCCCCCAACTTCTAACATAGCTGGTTAATCATTAATTATGTACACAATCATTTCTGCAACTAACCGGCCGGGCAGCCATACAGAAAAGGTTGCAAAATATTATCGAAAAATATTAATTGAAAAAGGAATAGATGCAAAAATATTTTCTTTAAAGAAATTGAATGTATTGGAAATGAACCCTGATTTTTCTAAAACCCAAAATGAATTTTTAATTCCTGCACAAAAAATTATTTTTATTATGCCTGAATATAATGGCAGTTTCCCCGGCGTATTAAAAACGATGATTGATATAAGTGATGTGAAAAAGGCCTGGTGGTATAAAAAAGCTTTACTGGTTGGCGTTTCAACAGGCCGCGCCGGCAATTTGCGTGGGATGGATCAGATAACTGGTGTATTAAATCATATGAAGATGTTGGTACATCCTAATAAATTACCAATTTCGGTTATTGATAAGATAATGGAGGAAGATGGAACAATAAACAATAAAAGTACATTACAAGCTATCCACCAGCAGATAGACGAATTTATAAATTTTTAGCCCTTTCATGCGAAGCCCTACATTTATTATAATCTTATTTTTTATCATGATATTGCTGGATACGTATGTGTTCCAGGCAATCAAGTTACTAAGTCATTCAGCATCTCCAAGAACCAAAACAATAATTTATACCATTTACTGGGGTATTTCAATATTCGCACTTTTAATCTTCTTATTTTTTGTTCTTACAGATCCTGCAACAGTTCCCCAAAAGGTGAGGACATATTTATTTGCAACCGTTGTAGGTTTATTTATGGGGAAATTAATTTCTGTGGTTTTCTTTTTGGTAGATGATGTGAGGAGGGTAATTCAATGGATTTCGGGAAAATTATTTTTCAAAGACACCGAAGGAGAGCAGCTTACAGATGATGGCATAAGCCGGTCGGCTTTTTTAAGCTGGATGGGATTGGCTGCAGGCAGTACCCTATTCGGCAGCCTGGTGTATGGTTTCAGCAATAAGTATAATTATGATGTACGGAAACTGAAACTCTCGTTTGATAATCTACCAGCATCCTTTAAGGGATTAAAAATTGTTCATATAAGCGATATCCACTCAGGCAGCTTTACAAATAAACAAGCTGTTATGAAAGGTGTAAACAGGATAATGGCTGCACAACCTGATATCATATTATTCAGTGGTGATCTTGTAAATGACAGATCAACTGAAATGGAAGAATACTTGGATGTATTCAGTCAATTAAAAGCGCCTTTAGGTGTGTATTCCATTTTCGGTAACCATGATTATGGAGATTATGTTAGCTGGCCTTACAATGGTATTAGCAAACAGCAAAACTTATTAAATCTTACAAAAGTACATGCAGACCTGGGCTGGCGGTTATTGATGAATGAACATGTTGTACTGGAAAAGAACGGCGAACAAATAGCATTACTTGGTATTGAGAACTGGAGTAACAAAGCAAGATTCCCAAAACATGGAAAAATGGATCTTGCTTATGCCGGAGCAGAAAAATATCCATTTAAAATTTTAATGAGTCACGACCCCAGTCATTGGGAAGAGCAGGTACAATCTCAGTATCCGGATATTGATCTTACGCTAAGCGGCCATACGCATGGAATGCAGTTTGGTATCGAGGTTCCGGGATTTCACTGGAGCCCTGTTCAATATGTTTACAAGCAATGGGCAGGATTATATGAACAAGGAAAACAAAAATTATATGTAAACCGTGGCTTTGGATTTATTGGTTATCCGGGAAGGGTAGGGATATTGCCGGAGATAACGGTTATAGAGTTGGTGTGAAGCCTCCTCTAAATATCCCCCGATAGGAGAAACTTGCTATCACACAAAGCCGTCATTTCAATTCGTTATTTATTTGCTCTACCTCAAACTCATGTTTCTATTTTCTCTGCCGTTAAAAAATTATTTTCAATTTTGCTTTTTATATAAACCGTATAAATCATAATAAAAGGAAGCAATAAAATTGAAAGTATAGAAAAAATCAATGCAAAAAATGCAAATAAAAGCAAATCAACAAATGTTGGTTTGGTGTTTGTTGGATATTTGTCGAGGGATAAACATTTTTTCAGCTCACTAACTTTCATGTTTAAAGCTTCTTCTGTGGAGATATCGTCGTAGTATAAATTCCTTGTTCTTCTTCCTCTGGCAAATGCTTTTAAAACTCCCCAAAGATTAAAAACTATACCTGTCATAAATCCGGAAGCATCCAGCACCCAGGCAGCCCAGTAATGTTTACAGCCTGAACCAATTTCCCATGCGCCAATTTCACTCTCACCTTTAAATGTAGAACGGTAACCTGTAACAATGTGGTGAATGTCATGTTTTATTACTGCCTTTCTCCTTGCCTTAAAATTAGGAATGTATAAAGTGATTTTTTTGGTAACCTCAACTCTTACGAATGAGCTGCTCTGCCCTCCATCCATTCCTAAATTATATTCTTTGTAAAATCCAGGAAGTAATTCTTTAATCGTTTTATCTTCCATAAAAAGAAATCTAATTTTTCAATTTATTTCTCAAATTTTATATTTTGGATTTCTGCTCGTATGAAATACAGAGAAAACCACTACATCAGTTTTGAAAATTTCAAACACAATAACATAAGGAATTTTTTTTAATCTTGCCTGGCGATAATTTTTTTTGATCTTACTATAAGCTTTTGGATGTTGTGTAATTCTTTCAAAGCAATTGTCTAATGCTGAAATAAAAACTTCTCCTAATCCCTGTTGTTGATCATTATACCAGTCGTATGCATCTCTCGCCATTTCCACCGCAGCTGGTTTTATTATCAGTTTATACATCTATTTCTTTTTGCTCCTGATAATCTCCTTTGCCTGATCCCAAGTGTATGATTTGCTTTTACCTTTTAAATGATTTTCTCTTTCCTTATTTAAAATATCAAGCTGGTCTTTTGTTAAAAAAAATTCAGAGGACTCGTTTATTTCATCTTCAAAGATTGTATATACTGCCTTTACTTTTTTTTCATCAGCACTTTCAAGGTAATTAATTAGTTTTTTACGAATCGCTGTTGCTGTCATAATTAAAATTTTCTTTCTATAAAATTATGTCATTTCTATAGCTCTGTCAATACCTTTTCTCCCTCAAAGGAATTCTTTTTCTTCCGCTGCCGCCTTCTTCAGCTGGCCTCTTAAACCCGCCATCAGCTTCATTCATACGTATCAGGCTGCCATTGTGTTTTTTGCCATCAATCGATTTTATCATTTTACCTGCAGCGCTTTTATCAATCTCTACCCAGGCATTCATTTCACGCAGATCTATTTTACCC
>MWYX01000023.1 GCA_002050465.1 Chitinophagales bacterium 65-1 | reverse complement strand
GTAATACAGACAATGGAGAGATTAGGGGGCGTTGCAACTTTAGGTCAACTTAATCAGGAAGTTTTTAAAATCAAAGATTGCGCCTGGGGAACAAAAACTCCCTTTGCAACTATTAGAAGAATTGTACAGCAAAATCCTGAAATTTATAAAATAAAACCGGGCTTGTATGGATTACTTCAGAATAAAAAACAAATAGAAACTCGTGGAATTATCGCTGAAACCGAAAGAAATAAAAACTCAAAAGAAGTTATAGAATTTAACCATAGCTACTATCAGGGCTTGCTACTAACAATTGGAAGATTAAAACATTTTGATACGTTTATTCCACATCAAGATAAAAACAAAAAATTCATTGATGTTAAGCTATCAGATTTAAAAACTTTAGAAGAACTGCCAAAATTTTCTTATCCTAATTTAATTCAGCGAAGTTCAACAATAGATGTTATTTGGTTTAATGACCGAAAGATGCCCAATTCTTTTTTTGAAGTAGAACATTCAACGGATATTCAAAATTCGCTCTTAAAATTTAATGATCTTCAGGATTTTTTTGTTAGAATGATAATAGTAGCAGATAAAACTCGAAGGACAGAATATGAAAAAAAAATAAAATATTCTTCTTTCAAAGAAATTCAGGAAAGACTAAAGTTTTTGGATTATGAAGCTCTTAATAAACAATACGAAACTTTATTAGAGCATCAGAAATTTGATGTTTTGGTCTAATTGCGTTAGGGATTGAAGTGGAAAGCCCGCAACGAAGCGTTAGCCATGTGCGTCAGCGTGAGGACTTGGAACGGAAAGCCCGACCCGCAGGGGAACGCCCAATAAATCAATAAGCAAAAGTTTGCTGTGGAGATAACAAGATATTTTCCGACTGATATAAAACGTTACATAGAACCTTTTCTTGGAAGCGGTGCAATCCTTGCGACTGTTGCCCCTAACAATGGTTTAGGATCTGATACTTTCAAACCATTAATTGAGATTTGGCAGAAATTAGCAACCGATCCAAAAGGGTTGCTTGATTGGTATGCACAACGAAGAAATAGAATTGGCAAAGAAACTAAAGAAGAAGTTTATCAAAGTGTCTTAGCCGCATACAATAAAAATCCTAACGGAGCAGATTTTGTTTTTCTAACGAGGTCATGTTATGGTGGTATTGTAAGATTTAGAAAAGCTGATGGTTATATGTCAACACCTTGCGGTGTCCATGTTCCAATACCTGTTGAAAGTTTTGCTGTTCGTATTAAAGATTGGAAGTCAAGATTAAAAAATGTGTCCTTTGAACATTTAGATTACAAAGAAGCCTTTGCACAAGCAAAGGAAGGTGATTTGATTTATTGTGATCCTCCTTATTCACATAGTCAAGGCATTTTGTATGGGGCACAAGATTTTCGTCTTGGAGATTTGTTGAAAGAAATTGATAAAGTCAAATCAAAAGGTGTCCGTGTTGCTTTGAGCATTGATGGAAATAAAAAGTCGGGTAATTACTTATGTGATTTGCCTATTCCTGATGGACTTTTTGAGAATGAAATATTTGTTGATTGTGGTCGGTCAATGTTGCGTCGTTTTCAATTAGAAGGTCAAACCTTGGAAGATGAAAACGTGTCTGACCGTCTGTTGCTTACTTATTAAACGGAATGTTGCCTAAGGGTTGCGTACAACGTTCGAGTATTTGAGAAGGCAGGGAATTCATTGAACATCCAGCCCGGTACAAATGCTCAGTTGAAAATTAAGTCTCCTCGAAATTTTCACAGCATTCAGTTACAGTTAAATATATTAACCGTGAAACCCCGAGGCAGCAAGCACTTTAAATTATTGTAAAGGTTGACATCAAATTTAAATGCTCAGCAAACATCGGGGTTTCATTTCCGCAAATTATTAATTATGGATTCCATTTTATGGAAATGAAAACCCCGCTGGGACAGTAACTCAGGGTAACTTCACCATGATGCCATGAAATAACAATGCTGGTAAACAAAAGATTTTTCTTCCCTAAAATAACGATCAGCATTTTTCCAACGCTTGCAAAATATCATTTAGAATATCATCTGCATATTCTAACCCGACAGAAATACGAATGAGCCCGGGAGTAATATTCACTTCCTGTCTTTCTTCTTCGGTAAGTTTGCCATGTGTAGTGCTTGCGGGGTGAGAGGCAATACTTCTTGTGTCACCTAAATTAGCAGTAACAGATAGCATTTGCAGATTGTTCAAAAAATTTCTACCGCTCTCCAGGCCGCCTTTCAATTCAAAACAAACTATGCCGCCCCCATTTTTCATTTGCTTAAGTGCAATATTATATTGCGGATGACTTTTTAAATATGGATATTTTAACCATGATATCTTAGGATGATTTTCCAATGCAGTTGCAATTTGCAATGCATTCTTTGCATGACGTTCCATGCGTACATCCAGGGTTTCTAAACTCTTGCTTAGCACCCATGCATTAAATGGCGATAAGGCAGGGCCTGTGTTACGGGCAAATAAATAAATGTCCTGTATCAATTCTTTCTTACCAACTATTATACCTCCTAATACTCTTCCCTGTCCATCAATCCACTTGGTTGCAGAATGTAAAACAAGGTGTGCGCCATAATCAACCGGTCGTTGGTTTAATGGGGTTGCAAAACAATTATCAACATTTAAAATAAGATCATGTTTTTTTGCCATTGCACCCACAAACTCCAGATCAACAATATCAAGCCCAGGATTTGTGGGCGTTTCCAGGTATATCATTTTTGTATTAGGCTTAATAGCGGCTTCCCATTCTTCTTGTTTATCTGCACTTACATAGCTGCATTCAATACCATAGTTTGGTAAATATTTATTTATGATATTATGGGTGCTTCCAAAAACGGCATTACACGATAAAAGGTGATCCCCTTTTTTTAATAACGCCATAAAAGCGGCAAATACTGCACTCATTCCTGTTGCAGTGGCTACACCTGCCTCCGCTCCTTCCAGCATAACCATTTTATCAATAAATTCATTTACGCTGGGATTGCTAAAACGGCTGTAAATATTGTCATTGGTTTCATCTGCAAAAGCAGCTCTCATATCTTCTGCGTTATCAAAACAAAAGCTGCTTGTTAAGAATAATGGAGTAGAATGCTCGCCTTCATTGGTACGCTCTGTTTGTAATCTTATCGCCTTTGTAACAGGATGTAGTTTCATAATCAGTATTAATTGTATGCAAAAAATCTTTTATTATCTATTCATAATTACTTTCCATGTAATCTTAACCAATAATTTTTTGCAAAGGTATCAATAGAAAAGTTTTTATGCGGCTATAATAATCAAAAAACATCCAACGCTTTCAATAAAATTCGGATACTCCATATTATAACTAATGCCCCTACAGAAATAAACATGGCCTTAAGTGGCAGCTTTCCTGAAAGCCTTGCAGCTATTGGTGCTGCAGCAACACCGCCTATTATTAATCCTACTATAACCTGCCAATGACTAAGACCTATCAGTGTGAAAAATGTTAAAGCGCTTGCCAGGGTAACAAAAAATTCAGTAACACTTACTGTCCCGATCACATATTTAGGCGTCCGGCCTTTTGATATAAGAGTACTGGTAACCAAAGGCCCCCAGCCACCTCCGCCAAAGGAATCTAAAAATCCACCGGCACCCGCCAACCATCCCACCCGTTTTACTTTCGTGGCTGCTTTGTTTTTTTTGAATGCATTTAATAAAATTCTTAATCCTAAAAATAAAGTATAAGAAGCCAATATAGGCCGGATATACCCCGCATGCTCAGTTCCGAATTTAGATAACAGCCATGCTCCCATAATTGCACCTATTATGCCGGGTATCAATAATGCCTTGAATAATTTTTTATTTACATTACCGAATTTATAATGGCTATATCCGGAGGCAGCACTGGAAAACATTTCTGCTGTATGAATGCTGCCGCTTATAGCAGGAAGATTTATTCCAATTGATAAAAGAAAAGTAGTACAGGTAACACCATAACCCATACCCAGAGCCCCGTCTATAAGTTGTGCTACGAAACCTGCTATTATCATAATGTAAAAATCCCTATCAAGATTGCGGGTAATATTTGCAAAACTATTCTGCAGATCATCAAAAGGAATGTATGACAATACAATGTGTCCTAATAACATAAAAAAGAAAGCAAGCACGGAATACGTAGCAATCCTGCGCCAACGCTTTTCTCCTGCAAAAGTTTCCGAGCCATTATTTATATAAAGTACTTTTGTTAACTTATTAAGCTTATTTACTTTAGTTGCAAAATCTCCTTTCATTTTACTTCTTATCACTTCCATATTATCTAATACTTCATCAAGTTCTGACGGTAATAAATCATTAAACGTTTCTTTTAAACGTTTGGCAATGGTTGGAGATTTTCCATTAGTTGATATAGCAATTTTGAGATTGCCTTTTTTAACAATGGAGCCAAGATAAAAATCACATAATTCAGGTTTGTCGGCTACATTAACCAGTTTCCCTTTTATACGTGCACCAATAGTGATCTGCTCACTGGTTTGTGGATTGCCCACTGCAATTATTATTACATCCGCATTATCAAGATCAGAAGCCTCATAGGCTCTTTCAACCAATGTTACATTTTGATGGTGTAAAGCTGCCTTACGGGTAGGTTCGGCGAACTCAACAGCTACCATTGTAATTTGTGTGGCAGGTGAATTTTGTAACACTGTATGCAATTTTTCCAAAGCAACCTTCCCCCCTCCTATTATAAGCAGCCGAAGATTTTCAAGCTTTAAAAAAACGGGGAACAAGTCATTACTCGTTTTAATTGCTATATTTTCTTTTTTATCTATCACACATAATTTTTTTATACCCGGAATGATTTATTATGATATCTTAAAAATATTTTCTGAAAGAATAGTCACCAAATTTTTCAGCGCCGTTTCTTTCTTTTTTAAAGTCAGCAAACAATTCATCAAGGCTGTTTAAAATTTCAGGTTCTTCCAGACTTTCTTTATAAATTTTATTTAAGCGGCTCCCTTCATGATCTCCTCCTAAATGCAAATTGTATTTGCCAGGCGATGTTCCTACAAAACCTATCTCTGCAATGTATGATCTGGCACAACCATTGGGGCAGCCGGTCATACGTATAATAATGTCTTCATTACCTAACTGATATTTCGCAAGCAAAGTTTCTATTTTAGTAAGAAGTGAAGGCATGTACCGCTGTGCTTCTGCCAGGGCCAGCGGGCATGTTGGCAATGCTACACAGGCCATAGCATTTTTACGAACAGGAGATGCTTGATGAGTATGCTCAATAATTTTATATTTCTTTAATATTTGATCAATTAATTCTTTATCTTTTTCATTTATATCACTGATGATGACATTTTGATTGGCTGTAAATCTAAAAATTGCTTTGCCTGTTTTTGCCACAGCAAGCAAGGCTGATTTTAATGCAATATTCTCATCGTCCAACAGCCTGCCGTTCTCAACGAAAACTGTATAATACCACAAGCCTTCATGGTTTTGGTACCATCCATAATAATCACAACGACTGTTAAAGTTATAAGGTTTTGCTTCTTCAAGTTTAAAGCCAGCACGCTTTTCAACTTCTTGTTTAAACCCATCTACACCTAACCTGTCAACGGTATATTTTAATCTTGCTAATTTTCTATCAGTCCGGTTTCCATAATCTCTTTGTACAGTAAGTATCTCGTAAATTGCTTTAAGCGTTTTTTCTTCAGTATCTGTAAAACCTATCACTGTTGCCAGCCTTGCATAGGTTTCAGGATTGCCGTGTGTAGTTGATAAGCCGCCGCCTATTGCAATGTTGAAACCTTTTAATGTATCATTCTCAATGATGGCAATCAATCCAATATCATTTCCAAAAACATCAACATCATTATTGGGAGGAATTGTAATTGCAATTTTAAATTTTCGCGGCATATAACTCTCCCGGTACAAAGGATCTTCTTCTTCTTTTTTATCTAATACTTTTTTTTCATCAAGCCATATCTCGTACCATGCTCTTGTCTTTGGCATTAGCATCGTGCTTATCTTATCTGCATAAGCAAATATTTCTGAATGAATATTTGATTGCTTTGGATGGGCGCTGCATAGTACATTACGGTTAATATCGCCACAAGTAGCAATTGAATCAAGTTTTGCCGCATTAAAAGCTTTAATGGTTGGTTTTATTTTTGATTTTAAAATTCCATGCAGCTGAACTGTTTGCCGTGTAGTTATTTTGATTACGCCGGTAGAATTTTCACCGGCAATTTCATCCATAGCTATCCATTGGTCAGCAGTTAATAAGCCTCCCGGCAAACGAAGCCGGATCATAAAACTGTATAAGCGGTCCAGTTTTTTTTCAGCTCTTTCTTCACGGCGATCACGGTCATCCTGCTGGTACATGCCATGAAATTTTATCAATGATTGATCATCTTCACGAATAGCTCCTGTGATTTCATCCTGCAAACTTTCAGTAATAGTTCCACGAAGACCATTACTTTCTGTTTTTATCTTTTCTATCGGTGAGGCCTCATCCTCCCTTCCTCTCCGATAGAGAGGGCGATCGGTCATTGAATCTTTATTTTGCTTTTCTACTGGCATATCATTATTTAATCTTCCATCATAAAAGAGCTTTCAAAGCCTCCCTTTAGGGAGGTTTGGAGGGTTAATACACATCCTTAACATATCTGCCATCTTCTTTCATATCATCAAGATATTTAACTGCATCTTCCCTGGACCGCTCACCAAACTGTTCTATTATTTGCAATAATGCATGTTCAACGTCAACACTCATTGGCTCTTTTGCGCCACACACATACACATAGCTTCCCGCATTCAACCATTCAAAAAATTCAGCTCCATGCTGTGACATTTTATGCTGTACATAAATTTTCTCCTGTTGATCTCTTGAAAAGGCTGTATTTACTTTTGTAAGAGAACCTGTCTCAAACCAGTTCTGTATTTCGGTTTGGTAAAAAAAATCAGTGGTAAAATGTTGTTCCCCAAAAAATAGCCAGTTCTTTCCTGTTGCGCCTGTTGCATCTCTTTCTGCAATAAAAGAACGGAATGGCGCTATGCCTGTTCCAGGTCCAATCATGATTATATTTTTATCCTCTTCAGGCAAACGGAACTGGTTATTTGGATGTACGTAAAATTTCAGTTTATCATCTGCATTAAATTGAGATAAAAACTCAGATGCAAGTCCGTATTTAGTTTCCTTATTTATTGCAAAAGAGTTTTTTGCAACAGTTATATGCACTTCGCCTGCATGAGCTTCCGGTGAAGAGGCAATAGAATATAATCTTGGAGTGATAGGTTCTAAAATTTTAATAACCTCTAAGAATTCTCCAGCATTTTTTACAGGATAATTTTTCAGCAATAGTAGCAGGTCAATTCTTTGTATAGGAATATCTTTTTTTACTATAGAGGCATAATGTTTTACAAAACGTTCGGGCAGGTAAACGATATTCAATTTTTTATAAAGCAGCTCATATACAGAAACTAATTCCTCTTTATAATTAATATTCGTTGTTGCATCAATACCTGTTAATGTAATGATCTCCTCAACAATTGCTTTATCATTTTCCGGGATAATGCCAATAGAATCACCAGGCTGATAGCTAACATCTTCTGCAGCAATTTCAATATGATAAGTTTCTTTTGCAGAACCTGTATCATTAAGATTGATATGCGACAGCAATGTGCCTGCATAATTTTTTTTGCCTTTTGATTTTTTTATAATAGCTGGTGGAGGAGCTGTTGTGCTATCTTCATTTAATGATCTGAATATATTTGAGAACCATTCTTCTGCTTCTGCATCAAAATCGATATCACATTTTTGTAAAGGCGCAATACGTTTTCCCCCGAGCTTATTCAGTTGCTCATCTACATCTTCACCAGCTTTGCAAAACAAAGGATACGAAGTATCGCCTAAAGCAAGCACACTATATTTTAATTTATCCAGCTTAAATCCATTTTGATGAACATGTTCATAGAATCTTTTTGCAGCAGCAGGCGGTTCTCCATCTCCGTGAGTACTGATAACAGCTAAAAAATATTCTTCTTTGGAAAGATCATTCAGCCGGTATTGCTCCATGCTCTGCACCTTAGCATGAATGCCCTGCTTCTTTGCTTTTGCAGCAAACTCGGTAGCCAGTTTTTTTGAATTACCTGTTTCTGTTCCGTATGCAATCGTGATTTTATTCACGCCACTATTTTTCTGAATTTCTTCTTTTACATTTTGTGTTAATACAATACCATTCAAGTATCCATTCATCCATATAAGCTCTTCGCTTGTTGAATTGCTAATGAGATTGAGTAATGTTTTTAATTTATGCTCTGCTAACATGTTTTTCTTTTTGATTGTCAGCAATAGGAATTACAGGGCTAGTGATAGGCTTAAAATAATATTCACTACTGTTGCTGTTGGCAAGCCATGCAAATTGTTTTTGCAGTGATACTACTTTTCCGATGATCACTAATGAAGGAGAAATAAAAGTGTGGCCTTTTAATGTTTCTTCATATTTATATAAATTACTAATGTGCACTTTTTGAAAAGGTGTTGTAGCCTGTTCAATTACTGCAAGCAGTTTATCTGCAGCTATATTTTTCTCTTTTAGCTTATTAACAACATTCTCCAATGTTTCAGAGGACATATAAAAAACCAATGTATCATTTGTGTTGGCTAATTCTTGCCAATATTCTTCTGTTAAAACATCTGATTTATAATAAGTAAGAAACCGAACAGCAGTAGCATAACCTCTTGCAGTTAGCGGAATACCTGCATATGCAGCTGCTCCGAAAGCAGCAGTTACACCAGGAACAATCTCATAAGGAATATTATGGGCAACAAGCGTTTCCAGCTCATCCATTATATTGGAGAATATAGAAACATCACCCCCTTTTAAACGCACAACTAATTTTCCCTTCAATGCATGCTCAACTAACAACTGATTAATGGTTTGCTGTGGCGTAGAAACTCCTCGCTTACATTGTTTACCAACATGAATAACCTCTGCATTTTTGCTCACATACATATCCAATATTTCTTCACTCACCAAACGATCAGTAAGAACTATATCAGCCTGTTGCAGCCATTGTATAGCTTTCATAGTGATCAATTCAGGATCACCGGGACCCGCGCCTGCCAGTATTACTTTTCCTTTTTCAAACATAATCTACTAAATTAGTAGGGTAAAAGATCAAAAAAAACTATTGAATCATACATGCCCCCACCGTAACACAACTTGTTTCATCAATTAAAATCGCTCCCCCATTCTCTCTCAATTTTTTATAAGAATCAAATGCAACAGGAGATGCTGTTTTTATTGTTGCTTTAATAATATCATTCAGTTCGGCTTTTTTAGGAGCATACTCTTTCTGCAAAGTGTTTACGTTTAATTTATAATCGATCTCTTTAACTACACTTCTCACCACTTTACTGTTGATCTGCAAAAAATATTTATTACCCGCAACTAAAGGTTTATTACCCATCCAGCACAACAGCACATCAAATTCCTGTTCAATTGCCGGTGGATGATCACGATGAACGATCATGTCTCCACGACTCACATCTATATCATCTTCGAGATGTAGTACTACACTTTGTGGAGCAAACGCTTCATTGATCTCTTTGCCACCGATCTCAATTGCTTTGATTGAACTTTCTAATCCGGATGGCTGAACAATTATTTTATCCCCTTTGCGATAAATTCCACTGATTATCTTACCGGCATAGCCCCTGTAATCGTGTAATTCAGTTACTTGCGGACGAATAACATATTGTACGCTGAATCTTGCATCTGTAAGATTTATGTCAGATTCGAGCTCAATATTTTCCAAATGATGTAA
This sequence comes from Chitinophagales bacterium 65-1, assembly GCA_002050465.1. Lineage (GTDB taxonomy): Bacteria > Bacteroidota > Bacteroidia > Chitinophagales > Chitinophagaceae > Ginsengibacter. The sequence goes on along the minus strand of MWYX01000023.1, from coordinate 29,497 downwards.
TAAAGATTCACCTTCATACCACGAAAAATTTTCAGATCTTTCCACAATATTATCCCCGTTTAATGCACTTATAGGAATATATTTTACATCTTTTAGTGCCAGAGATTTAGCTACTTCTTCAAAATCAATTACAATATTGTTGTAAACATCTTCAGAATAATCTACCAAATCCATCTTGTTAATAGCAACCACCACATGCGGAATATTAAGCAAAGAAGTAATAATAGAATGGCGACGTGTTTGCTCTACAACTCCGTTTCTTGCATCTACCAGAATAATTGCCATCTCTGAATTAGATGCACCTGTAACCATATTACGTGTGTACTGAATATGCCCTGGTGCATCCGCAATAATAAATTTACGTTTAGGTGTAGAAAAATATTTATAAGCAACATCAATGGTAATTCCCTGTTCTCTTTCTGCACGCAAACCATCGGTAAGCAATGCAAGATCAATCTCACCTTCTTCTTTATTCTTACTTTGTTTTTCAATAGCCAGCAGCTGATCAATCAAAATAGATTTACTGTCATACAATAAACGGCCAATCAAAGTACTCTTTCCATCGTCAACGCTTCCTGCAGTAATAAATCTTAGAATGTCCATAATTTTTTTTAACCCCTTTATAATTTGTCGTGAGACGTGAAACGGCAGACGTGAAAATCTCACGTTTCACCTTTCACATTTCACGATTAAAAGTATCCACTCTTTTTCCTGTCTTCCATCGCTGCTTCTGAAACCTTATCATCAATTCTTGTTTCGCCTCTTTCACTTGTTTTGGTTGCAATAATTTCATTAATGATCTCATCAATACCCGTGGCATTTGATTCTACGGCTGCTGTACATGTCATATCCCCTACTGTTCTGTATCGTACTTTTCTTTTTAATATTATATCGCTTTCTGCCAGTTTAATATATTCAGATACCGCCACCAATTGACCTTCGTGTTCCAGTACCTCTCTTTCATGTGAGAAATAAATGGATGGCAGTTCAATTTTTTCGCTGCGTATATAATTCCAAACATCAAGTTCTGTCCAGTTGCTGATAGGAAATGCACGAACATTTTCTCCTTTGTGTATTTTACCATTGTATGTATTCCATAATTCCGGTCGCTGAAGCTTTGGATTCCATTGTCCAAACTCATCTCTTACAGAAAATATTCTTTCTTTGGCTCTTGCTTTTTCTTCATCTCTTCTTGCACCGCCTATAAGTGCATCAAATTTGAATTCTTCTATAATATCAAGCAGGGTATAGGTTTGCAGGGCATTTCGGCTGGCGAATTTTCCTTGCTGTTCAGTAAGATTTTTTTCTTTAATCGTATCTTCCACTTTGCGAACGATAAGCTTTTCGCCAATTTTTTTTACGAGATCATCTCTAAAGTTTAGTGCTTCAGGAAAGTTATGACCGGTATCAATATGCACTAAAGGGAATGGAAATTTTCCTGGCCTAAATGCTTTTAGTGCAAGGTGTACCAATGTGATCGAATCCTTTCCCCCAGAGAACAGTAATGCCGGCCGCTCGAATTGGCCTGCCACTTCACGCATAATATGAATAGCTTCTGATTCCAGCTGTCCTAAATAATCTAAATGATATTTACTCATCTTATTTTTTAATCTTTCTAAGTATTAATCAACAACATGAACATGTAACCCGCATTCTTTTTTATCACTATCTTCCCACCACCACCGGCCTGCCCTGAAATCTTCACCCGGCTTTATGGCCCTTGTACAGGGAGCACATCCAATGCTTACAAAACCTTTATCATGTAATGGATTATAAGGTATTTTATTTTTGCTGATATAGTCTTTTACTTCATCAAAAGTCCAGTTAAGAAGTGGATGGTATTTTATAACGTTATTAGTTTCATCCCATTCAACCTGTGGTATATCATGCCTATCAGATGAATGTTCTGCACGAAGACCTGTTATCCATAAAGCATTGCCTTTTAAAGCTCTTTTTAATGGTTCTACTTTTCTTATATAACAACAACCTTTTCTGTTCTCAACTGATTCATAAAAAGAATCAGGCCCTTTTTCTGCAACAAATCTTTCAATCAATGAATGATCGGGGTAGAATGCTTTAATATGAGTGTTGTATCTTTCATTTGTAGCATTCCAGACAGAATAAGTTTCGGGAAAAAGCCTTCCTGTATCTAATGTAAAAATCCGGATAGGAAGAGAGGCACTTAATATTTTATGAGTTATTATCTGGTCTTCATAGCTAAAGCTTGTAGAAAAGATAACTTCCTCCTTAAACTTTTCTACAACATATTTCAGCATCTCTTCTATGCTTAAGGTTTGGGCTTTTGCCCTGAAATCTTCACCCGGCTTTATGGCCCTTGTACAGGGAGCACATCCAATGCTTACAAAACCTTTATCATGTAATGGATTATAAGGTATTTTATTTTTGCTGATATAGTCTTTTACTTCATCAAAAGTCCAGTTAAGAAGTGGATGGTATTTTATAACGTTATTAGTTTCATCCCATTCAACCTGTGGTATATCATGCCTGTCAGATGAATGTTCTGCACGAAGACCTGTTATCCATAAAGCATTGCCTTTTAAAGCTCTTTTTAATGGTTCTACTTTTCTTATATAACAACAACCTTTTCTGTTCTCAACTGATTCATAAAAAGAATCAGGCCCTTTTTCTGCAACAAATTTTTCAATCAATGAATGATCGGGGTAGAATGCTTTAATATGAGTGTTGTATCTTTCATTTGTAGCATTCCAGACAGAATAAGTTTCGGGAAAAAGCCTTCCTGTATCTAATGTAAAAATCCGGATAGGAAGAGAGGCACTTAATATTTTATGAGTTATTATCTGGTCTTCATAGCTAAAGCTTGTAGAAAAGATAACTTCCTCCTTAAACTTTTCTACAACATATTTCAGCATCTCTTCTATGCTTAAGGTTTGGGCTTTATCTGCTACTTTGGAGACCGGCTTTTTCAAAAAATCAAACATGAAAGGGTATTTTTGTCCACTGGAATAAAAAAAATCAAAAAAAATTACGGATAAAAAAACAGCAAGTATCAGCAATAGCACATCGTAAAACAGCAATTGCAAACAGAGGTTATTGCAAAAAATTTTTTCATCTGAATATCAATTTATTAGTCTACTACAAAAGTAGGGTATCAATTTTATAAACAACACATTAAAAAGTCATAAAATTATATTGGTATTCGCTTGGGCATTGTAATTACCTTAATGTAAAACCCTTGCTTATCCTGCATTTTAAATGATATGTATGTTGTTGTCCACTGTAATATGAGTATACATTTAATTTCAGCCTGCAATATTTTAAAGATACTTTAGAAACATAGGCAACTGTATGCCAAAAGATTATTATGGTATATATTTTACAATAATTATGGCAAAAGGATTATACTCTTCTCAATTTGAACATGACTCATGTGGTATCGGCTTTGTTGCTAATATAAAAAGTAATAAAAGTCACCAGATAGTTTCTGAGGCCTTAACTATCCTTGAAAATATGGAGCATCGCGGTGCATGCGGCTGCGAAAATAATACAGGTGATGGTGCCGGCATCCTTATCCAAACGCCTCATGAATTCTTTTTTGATGAATGTATAAAACTTGGGATTCATTTGCCATCATATGGAAAATATGGTGTGGGCGTTTTATTCTTTCCAAAAGATATCCGTTTGAAAGAAGAGTGCCGTGATATCTTTAATCGTTCTGCAGAAAAAGTCGGATTAGAAATCTTGGGTTATCGAAGGGTGCCTGTAAACTCAGAAGATGTTGGAGTTACTGCGCTCTCTGCAGAACCGGAAATTGAACAGGTTTTTATTGCATCTCCCGATCATATAAATAATCCTGATGATTTTGAACGCAAATTATTTGTATTAAGGAATTATGCAACGAAAACAATAAATAATACGGTTAGAAAAGACGCTGTCGGTTTTTATGTTGCTTCCTTATCTTACAAAACAGTTATTTATAAAGGCCAGCTTACCAGTTTACAATTAAGAAACTATTTTCCTGACCTGGGTAATAAAAGAATTGTTTCTGCATTTGGTTTGATCCATTCACGTTTTGCCACAAATACATTTCCTTCCTGGAAACTGGCTCAGCCCTTCCGCTATATAGCACATAACGGGGAGATCAATACATTACAGGGAAATTTAAACTGGCTTAAAACGAGCGAAAGAAATTTTACTTCGCCCTATTTTACAAAGGAAGAAATGGAATTGCTTTTACCGGTGGTAGAAGAAGGTCAATCCGATTCTGCAAGTCTGGATAATATGATTGAATTGCTCACCTTGTGCGGACGTTCGTTACCTCATGTTATGATGATGCTGATACCGGAAGCATGGGATGGCAATGAACTAATGGACCCTGTGAAAAAAGCATTTTATGAATTTCACGCTTCATTTATGGAACCATGGGATGGGCCTGCGTCAATTAGTTTTACAGATGGAAAAATAATTGGCGCTACATTAGATAGAAACGGTCTGCGTCCTTCACGTTATTGCCTTACAACTGATGACAGGGTTATTATGGCGTCTGAAACCGGAGTGCTGCCAATAGCTCCTGAACGTATTAAAGAAAAAGGAAGACTTCAACCAGGTAAAATGTTTATCGTAGATCTTGAACATGGTAGAATTATAAGCGATGAAGAATTAAAGCAACAAATATGCTCACAAAAGCCATATGGTGAATGGTTGAATAAATATAAAATACAACTTGATGAACTGGATGAGCCAAGAGTTACATTTACGCACCTTTCGGACCAATCTGTACTAAAATATCAAAAAGCATTTGGATATAGCAGAGAAGACATAAATTTAATTATTTCACCTATGGCTTTGCAGGGAAAAGAGCCTGTGGGCTCAATGGGAACCGATGTACCCCTGGCAATTCTTAGTGATCAGCCTCAACATTTAAGCAGTTACTTCAAACAATTATTTGCACAGGTCACCAATCCACCCATCGATCCTATTCGTGAACAATTGGTAATGAGTCTTGCAACTTTTGTAGGCAATAATGGAAATCTTTTGGATGAAGACCCAAAGCATTGTCATAGTGTGGCATTAAAGCATCCTGTTCTAAAAAGTGGAGAACTGGAAAAATTACGAAGCATTGATACAGGCATCTTCCAGGCAAAAACATTGCAAACCTATTTTATTGCAGATGGTAAAACGGGCTCGTTACAAAAAGGTTTGGATCGATTATGCAGGTACGCAGTTGATGCGGTAGAAGAGGGATTTGAAGTTTTGATATTATCAGACAGGGCAATAGATTCGGAGCATGCGCCAATTCCGTCTTTACTTGCAACAGCAGCTGTTCATCATCATTTAATAAGAAAGGGGTTACGGGGCCAGGTTGGTTTGGTGATTGAAGCCGGTGATGTATGGGAAGTTCACCATTTTGCCTGTTTGGTTGCTTTTGGGGCAACGGCAATTAATCCTTACCTGGCATTAGCAACCATTCGAAACATGAAATCTAATGGTTCCCTGCAAACAGATATGTCGTGGGAAGAGCTAAGAAAAAATTATATAAAAGCTACCTGCGAGGGCTTGCTTAAAGTATTCTCAAAAATGGGCATCTCAACATTGCAGTCATACCAGGGTGCGCAAATTTTTGAAATTATTGGTTTAAATAAATCTGTAGTTGATAAGTATTTCACAGGAGCAATTTCAAGGATCGAAGGAATGGGGCTTGATGAGATTGCTAAAGAAACTTTGTCTAAGCATTTTTTCTCTTTTAGTAAATCCAGTATGCCTGTAAATGGCTTGCAGGTGGGAGGTAATTATGAATGGAGAAGAAAAGGTGAGTTCCATTTATTTAATCCGCAGACCATTCATCTCTTGCAATATTCTACAAGATTAAATGATTACAATATTTTCAAAAAATATTCAAAACTTGTAAACGATCAGGGCGAAAAAGCAGTAACATTAAGAAGCTTATTTCAATTCAAATACAATCGTTCATCCATCTCAATTGATGATGTAGAACCTGCGGAAAATATTTACAAACGCTTTGCAACAGGCGCCATGTCCTTTGGCTCTATTTCATGGGAAGCACATACTACGTTGGCTATTGCAATGAACAGGCTTGGCGGAAAAAGCAATACGGGGGAAGGCGGGGAAGATGAAAGCCGTTATGAAATATTACCTAATGGTGATTCAATGCGAAGTGCGATAAAGCAGGTTGCATCGGCACGATTTGGCGTAACCAGCTTGTATTTAACGGAAGCAGATGAATTGCAGATCAAGATGGCACAGGGTGCAAAGCCGGGAGAAGGAGGGCAATTACCCGGGGATAAAGTTGATGAGTGGATAGGTAGAGTTCGTCATGCTACCCCAGGTGTTGGATTGATATCGCCGCCGCCGCATCATGATATTTATTCCATTGAAGATCTGGCACAATTAATTTTTGATCTTAAAAATGCAAACAGGAAAGCAAGGATAAATGTAAAGTTGGTTTCCAAAGCAGGGGTAGGAACCATTGCTGCAGGTGTTGCCAAAGCAAAAGCTGATGTAATATTAATTTCCGGTCATGATGGAGGAACCGGCGCTTCACCAATAAGCTCAATAAAACATGCAGGTTTGCCGTGGGAATTAGGTGTTGCGGAAACACATCAAACACTGGTAAAAAATAAACTAAGAAGCAGGGTTGTTGTGCAAACTGACGGGCAATTAAAAACGGGACGTGATATTGCGATTGCCACTTTACTTGGTGCGGAAGAATGGGGAGTGGCTACTGCTGCTTTAATAGTAGAAGGTTGTATTATGATGCGCAAATGTCATTTGAATACCTGCCCTGTTGGAGTTGCAACGCAGGATAAGGAATTGCGTAAACTATTTACCGGCGAGGTGGATCATGTAGTTAATCTTTTTAAATTTTTAACGCAGGAGTTAAGAGAGATCATGGCGGAACTGGGTTTCAGAACTATCAATGAAATGGTTGGCCAGGTTGATTTTTTAGAGAAAAAAGAAAATATTACTCACTGGAAATACAGTAATCTAGATCTATCTCCCATCTTATATAAACAGCCTGCATCAGAATATACCGGCTTATATAAAAAGGAAGATCAGGACCATGGCTTAAGTGAAGTGCTTGATTGGGAATTATTAAAAACTGCACAACCTGCATTAGAGAACGCACAAAAGATATATGCAGAATTTTCTTTAAAAAATACCGACAGGGCAACAGGAACAATTTTATCAAATGAAATTACAAAACGATATAAAGCAAACGGATTACCAGATGATTCAATACATTTTAAATTTACAGGAACTGCAGGCCAAAGCTTTGCAGCTTTTAATACAAGGGGTTTAACCTTTGAATTGGAAGGGGATGCGAATGATTATTTTGGTAAGGGATTAAGCGGCGCAAAACTTATTATATATCCTTCAAAAAAAGCAACCTTTCTTCCTGAAGAAAATATTATTGTAGGCAATGTTGCATTATATGGTGCTACATCCGGTGAAGTATTCATTAGGGGTAAAGCAGGTGAAAGATTTGCTGTGCGTAATTCCGGCTGTAACGTAGTAGTAGAAGGTGTGGGCGACCATGGCTGTGAATACATGACTGGCGGATATGTTATCATCCTTGGTGAAACAGGAAGAAATTTTGCAGCCGGGATGAGTGGCGGTATAGCTTATGTATATGATGTTCAACGGAAGCTGGATTCAATGTGCAATAAAATAATGGTAGATCTTGATAGAATTGAGGATGATGATGAAAAATTATTACACGAAATGATCAATAAGCATTATCAATATACAAACAGTACAGTAGCAAAATTTGTACTCAATGATTTTGAAAATCAATTGAAAAATTTTGTAAAGGTTTTTCCAAAGGATTATAAGAAAGCGCTGAAGGAATACATATTCGTGAAACGTGAGACGACAGACGTGAAATAATTCTCACTTTTCGTCTTTCACGTTTCACGAAAAAAATATTTAATGAATTCGAATGAGTAAACTTACAGGTTTTATAGAGTTTCCCAGAGAACTACCGGCAAAGCGTCCACCGCAGGAAAGAGTAAATGATTACAATGAATTTATTGAAAGATATTCTGATGAAAAACTTAATAATCAATCTGCCCGCTGTATGGATTGCGGTGTTCCTTTTTGCCATAGTGGCTGCCCGTTAGGAAATGTGATCCCCGAATTTAATGATGCCGTTTATCGCAAAAGCTGGAAAGAAGCATACGAAATACTTTCATCAACAAATAATTTTCCTGAATTTACCGGAAGGATTTGCCCTGCGCCTTGTGAGACTTCATGTGTATTAGGTATTAATGCGCCTGCTGTTACTATTGAAGAAATTGAAAAGCATATTATAGAGATTGCATTTGATAATGGCTTTGTACAACCGGTAATTCCTCATATCAGGACAGGTAAAAAAATAGCAATCGTAGGGTCAGGGCCTGCAGGCATGGCTGCAGCATCGCAATTAAATTATGCAGGTCATACAGTAGTGGTATATGAAAGAGATGATGCCCCGGGAGGGCTATTAAGATATGGAATACCTGATTTCAAATTAGAAAAATGGGTAGTAGACAGAAGAATAAAACTAATGGAAGAAGAAGGTATAGTTTTTAAATGTAATGCTGAAGTTGGTGTAGATATAAATATAAACGACCTGCTAAGAGAATATAATGCAATTGTATTAGCTGGTGGTTCTACGATTCCAAGGGATTTAAATATCCAGGGAAGAGATTTAAAGGGAATTCATTTTGCTATGGATTTTTTAACGCAGCAAAACAAAAGGGTATCAGGTTCCCTCTCCACGAGTGGAGAGGGCAAGGGTGAGGTAGATATTTTTGCTACAAATAAAAATGTTGTAGTAATTGGCGGTGGCGATACAGGAAGTGATTGTGTAGGAACTTCTAATCGTCACAAAGCATTATCTGTTACTCAATTTGAATTACTACCAAAACCACCTGAAGATCGTACTCCTTTTATGCCATGGCCAAATTATCCTATGATCTTAAAAACAACAAGCTCTCATGAAGAGGGAGTACAACGCCATTGGGCTATTGCTTCAAAAGAATTTATTGGAGATGAAAATGGGAATCTTAAAGCTTTAAAAATTATTGATCTGGAATGGAAGTTTATTGAAGATAATAAGCCTGCTCAATTTGTAGAAATAGCAGGCAGTGAAGCGGAAATCCCATGTGAACTTGCTTTATTTGCGATGGGATTTGTACATCCGCAACACGAGGGATTATTAAATCAATTGGAAATAGAATTAGATGAAAAAGGCAATATAAAAGCTTCCGAAAAAAATTATAGTACAAATATTCCCAAAATATTTACTGCAGGCGATATGCGCCGTGGCCAATCCCTTGTTGTCTGGGCTATCTCGGAGGGAAGAGAATGTGCCCGAAGTGTAGACCAATATTTGATGGGTAATTCCTTATTAGAAAGTCGTGATAGAAATCTGATTCAAGTTGCTCTGTAATTATAATCATATTAATAAATATATTATATGATATATTTTTATCCTGAATTAAATGTGGAAAAATTATATAAATACTACAAAGTTATAAAAATCAAATAGATATACGTATATTAGTTTATATTACATAATATTATATATGATGTAAAGGGTTACATTTTATAATTAATAGTATAATTTAGAGAAAAATAACTATTAATTATGAAAAAAACTACATTCAGAGATGCAGCACCCTTTACTATATTGTTACTTTTTGCAATAGCGGCAATTTTTATCCCTTCGCTACCAAATTTTGATGATGCAGGCAAATACAATAATGCAGATATTGCATGGATCATCGTTGCAACTGCCCTTGTTTTTTTGATGACGCCGGGACTCGCTTTTTTTTACGGCGGCATGGTACACCGTAAAAATGTAATATCTACCATGATCAAAAGTGTTGTAGCTGCAGGTGTGGTTAGTATTCTATGGGTTGTGGTAGGATATAGTTTATGTTTCGGAGAAAGCTATAACGGTATAATTGGTAATCCCACTACACATTTATTTTTTAAAGGAATTAGCTCAGGTGCTCCCTGGAGTTTAGCGCCATCAATTCCACTTACACTTTTTGCATTGTTCCAGCTTATGTTTGCTATAATAACACCCGGCCTTGTGGTTGGAGCTGTTGCTGAAAGGATCCGTTTTACCTCTTATATTTTATTTATAGTGTTATTCAGTTTGCTGGTATATGCTCCAATTGCACACTGGACCTGGCATCCTGATGGTTTCCTGTTTAAATGGGGGGTACTTGATTTTGCAGGTGGTACTGTAGTGCATATATCTGCCGGCTGTGCAGCTTTAGCAGGCGCTTTGGTATTAAAACGCCGTCAATCGCATCTTGAGCATAAAGAAATTCCACCTGCCAATATTCCTTATGTTCTTATTGGCACAGGATTACTATGGTTTGGCTGGTTTGGCTTTAATGCAGGCTCGGCATTAGGGGCCAACAGCCTTAGTGTATCTGCATTTGCAACAACAAATACAGCTGCGGCTGCGGCAGGCTTATCATGGATGTTCTTTGATGTTTTAAAAGGGAAAAAACCTTCTGTGTTGGGATTTTGTATCGGTGCAGTGGTTGGACTTGTTGCAATAACTCCTGCTGCAGGTTTTGTGGCTATTCCGCAAAGTATTTTTGTTGGTGTTGTGGCTGCACTGGCTTCAAATATTGCAATTTACTTTAAATCAAAATCAAAATTAGATGATACGCTTGATGTTTTCCCTTGCCATGGGATAGGTGGTATTGTGGGTATGATAATGACGGGAATTTTTGCTACAAAAGCAGTGAATCCTGCAGGGGCTGATGGATTATTTTACGGCAACCCCGCTTTCCTGTTTACCCAATTAAAGGGTTTGGCAATAGTGGTAACCTATAGCTTCGTAGCTTCTTTCATCATTTTTAAAATTATAAATTTTATACAACCTATCAGGGTCAGCTCTGCTGATGAAGAATTAGGGCTTGATGCAAGTCAGCACAATGAAAAATATTCACAGGGAACTTTATTAGTAAAAAATAAAAGTGCAGTAACCGCAGAAGAAAAGGGTACTGCTGAGTTGATTAACTTCTGAGAAAAGTTAATCAGCAATACCCTTTCTTTTTAATCTTTAAATCTAAAACAATGTTACAAAAAATTTTGATGTGTTCCATCGCTTTGGCAATTAATTATTTTACTGCTGCACAAACAAACAAACTATTGGTTATCATCCCGGATTCTGCAATAGCAGAAACAGTTACCCCGGAAGAACCAAAACCGCAAACAGTCATCTCCGGCTCAGTTGATGTTTATTATAAATATGATTTTAATAAACAGTCAGCTAATAATAAAACAAGCTTTACCAATTCACATAATTCTTTTGAGTTGGGTGCAGCAAGAGTAAAGCTTCAGCACACCACCGGTAAATTAGATATGGTGGCCGAACTTGCTTTTGGCAGAAGAGCTGAAGAATTTTCTTATAACGATGCAGGTACCCGTGCTGCTATCAGGCAATTGTATGTTTCTTATTCGCCCTGGAAGAATATAAAATTTACTGCAGGTGACTGGGCTACCCATTTTAATAACGAAATATTTGAGCCGGATGCTAACCGCAACTATAGTATGTCATACATGTTTACCTGGGGTCCATTTTTTCATACAGGAATAAAGGCTGAAGGCACATTTGGAAAACATGGATTTATGTTAGGTGTTGCCAATCCTAACGACTATAAAACATTAAACAATGGGAAAAAATATTTACTGGCGCAATATTCTTTTGCTCCTGATGATAAATTCAAGGGTTACATAAATTATTTTGCAGGCAAGCGCCCGTTTGATACTGCTAAAGTATCTCAGCTGGAAGCCATTCTTACACAAAAGTTTAATGACAAATTCAATATGCTTTATATTGGAAGTATAGCTTTTAATAAATACCAGCAGGCTGGCAAATATGGTGATTCGCAAAACTGGTGGTGCAGTGGACTTTATTTTAATTATGATCCAACCAGTCTTTTTGGAGTTACCCTTCGAACAGAATATTTCAGTGATGAAAAACAGCAAAATGTATTTGCAGCCATTGCGGGTGGCGGCAGTGTTTTTGAGACAACGCTCTCAGCAAACTTCAGAATTGATAACCTCGTGATTATTCCCGAGGTTAGATTTGAAAATGCCAGCAAAGCAATTTATACAAAATCAAATGGTGCAGCTATAAAAACAAATGGTAATTTTTTAATCGCAGCTGTATATAAATTTTAAGAACATGAGAGTGAAATCGTGAAACATGAAAGGTGAGACATGAAAAGAGGTAATACTTCTCATGCCTGCCTGCCGGTAGTCAAGTTTCACGTTTACCGTTTCACGATTCAAAATTTTTTTCATATAGTAGCAATCGTTTCGGCCGTCCATGTCTATGGAGGGCCTTTTCTTTTAAACTTCCTGATTATGCAGAATTTCTTCCGGCATTGATAATACCGAATGAACAACGTATCACCAGCTTTTTATATGTTTCTTTTAATGGATTATTTTCCATCTCTCTCTCTATTTCACGAATACGGCAAATAGCAAATTGCTGGATGGTTACCAATGGTAAAACAATTTTTTCTCTCATACTTATGGATAATTGCTCTACCGGATAATCAGCCATTAATTCGTTTTTTCCGCTAAGTTGAAAAAGATATTTCTCTGTTAATAAATATTCATGGTAGATCATGTTCCATATCTCACCATATTTTTCGTCTTTAGACAAATATTCAGTTAAAGGGAAGAAACATTTTTTCATTGCCATTTCACAATTATCAGTAAGTGTTTTAAAAAATAACGAGTTTTGATATAATGCTTTTACCTTACTAAATTTTCCTTCCTTTTCCAGTTTTTGTACCGCAGTACCTACACCATAAAAGCCGGTAACATTTTGCTTGATCTGGCTCCATGCTCCAACAAATGGAATAGCACGCAGATTTTTCAGATCTGATTTATTTGAACCACCGCGTTTTGCAGGCCTGCTGCCTATATTCGTTTCACTGTAAAAATTAATTGGGCTGATATTCGAAAGGTAATCAACAAAATCAGGATGATTTTTCAGTTTATTGTAAGCATTTAAGCTTTCATTGGATAACTCCTGAAGTAAAGCTTCTTCTTCCTCAAGCAACGTAATATTGCGACCTGAAAAAAGTTCGTTCGAAATACCTGCATGTATCAATTGCTCAATATTAAACTGGGCAGAATCAATAGTTCCAAAGTTTGAACTAACGGTTTGCCCCTGTATAGTTAGTTGAATTTCTTTGTTGGAAATATTTTTTCCCATAGATGCATAAAACCTATGTGTTTTACCACCCCCTCTTGCAGGCGGGCCACCTCTTCCATCAAAAAAGATTACATCAATATTATATTCTTTTGAGATTGTTGTAAGCTGTTCTTTTGCCTTGTAAATACTCCAGTTAGCCATTAAATAACCACCGTCCTTAGTGCCATCGGAAAATCCAAGCATGATCGTCTGGCGATTATTCCTTCTTTTTAAATGCCTTTTATATTCATTATTCTCATATAAAGTTTTAATTATGTTTCCTGCATTTTGCAGATCATCTATTGTTTCAAACAGGGGGATAATATCAATATTTATCTCATCTTTTCTCCATCCGCATAAAACAAATAAACCATATACTTCCATTACATTCAATGCACTTTTACACTGGCTGATGATATACCGGTTACAACCTGCTTCCCCATTATATGTTTGAATTAATTTAACAGCCTTTATTGTATTAACTGTATCATCTGCAAGTTCATCCTGGAATTTAGTTTCAGAAAGAACGCTCTCATTATACGATATAAGTTCAATCTTTCTTTCTGTGCTTAATGTTGAATATTCTAAGGGAAAGATTTTACCTGCTGCTGCAACTTGTTCTATCACTGTATTATGAACTGAGCTTTCCTGGCGGATATCCAGCGCTGCAAAATGTAAACCGAAAACATGTACCTTATTAATGAGATTATTAACCAGGTGAAGGAATAATCCATTATGTTGATAAATAAGAATTTCTTTTATGCTGTTTAACGATGCAAGAATATCTTCTTTAGATAGTGTTGTACGCTGTTCGGGAATGAAAATATTATCATACAATTGCTTTTCTAATTCTAACAGGATAACATCTACTCCCGTGAAAGTAAGTCTGCGCCTTAATCTTCGAATATCCTGGTAATAGCATTTTATAATTCCGCCCCTTAATGCATCTGCAACTTTTAAAGTAATCTCTGTTGTTACAAACGGATTTCCATCCCTGTCTCCGCCGGGCCAAAACCCCATATTAATGATAGGGTTATTTACATTAACAGCATCGGGAAATTGATTTTTAATAAACGAAATTATTCTGCCTGCTGCTGCATAAAAAACATTTTCAAGGTACCAGAGAAGGCTTACAGCCTCATCATAAGGCGAAGGTTTTTCTTTTTTAAAGAATGGCGTTTTACCAAGTTGCTGCAGGTACATATTTATCTGTGCGGTATTATTTTCGGCAAGTGATTTTGAAAGATCATTTATAATACCTAATACCGAACCAGGATAAAACTGCGTAGGATGTGCAGTTAGAACCATCCTTATACAAAAATCCTTCAGTTTTTTTGCAAGCGCTTCTTTTTTATTATTTTGAAGTACTTCCAATTCCAGTTGCTTCAGTGTACCTAAACCGCTGGTGTCATGTATTTGTGTAAAGGCTGCATCTTCCAGGGCATCAAATAAAACCACCTGCCTTTCTACAAACTGTATAAACCTGAAAAGAATGTCAGTTTTTTCCTGCTGCGTTTTATAGGTTGTATGTTTTGCAAAAAAATCCTCAATAATTTCGGTGGGACTAAGCTTCTTATTATATCCTTCTTCGCAATTATTTAAAAACAATGATAAAAGAATACCCGTTTTTTCAATGCGGTGAAAAGGCAATGAAGTGAATAAGCTGTTATAAAGCTGAAATTTAATTCCAACATAATTCTTAAAATGCTGCAGTCCTCTTAAAGCCTGGTTATCCATGTTCTGAAAAATTAATACGAATATAAAAAGCAGCCGCCGTTGAAAGATTGAAAATACTCAAAAATTTCGTTTACATTTTATAATCTCAATCAATTTGTTTATTTTCGAAACCTGATGATACACCAGACTCATATTGATTCTTTAACTGCAGTGATAGCCTTCGCTTCTTTTACAGCTATTATTACAACCCGCAAGGGTTAAACATTTCATACCACCATTGGGCTTTTTTAGCTTTTTTTAAATAACAAAAATATTTTTAATAATATTAAAGAAATATATGCAGGTATTAAAATTTGGAGGTAGTTCTGTTGCCAATGCTGATAATATAAATAAAGTGATCACAATTGTACAGCATGCTGTTAAAAAAAATAACAATATAATTATAATTGTCTCTGCATTAGGTGGCACTACCGATGCTTTATTAGAGGTAGCAAAACTGGCCTCCAATGCGGATTCTTCCTATAAAGAAAAACTTCATCAACTTGAACACAGGCATCTTTCAACTGTAAAAGAGTTAATGCCCATAGAGAGGCAAAGCGGCGTATTAAGCATGGTGAAAAAAAGATTCAATGAGATTGAAGATACCTCCAACGGTGTTTTTTTATTAAAAGAATTATCACTGCGCACTAAAGATTCTATTATCAGTAATGGTGAGTTATTATCTTCCCAAATATTTTCAGAAAAGTTAAGATCACTTGACATAGAAAATACATGGAAAGATGCAAGAGAACTTATCATAACTGATTCTCAATTCTGCTCAGCCAATGTTGATTTTATATCGACAAATAAAAATATTCAGTCTTTCTTTTTCTCACTGGAAACTCCCATTTGTATTCTTCCTGGTTTTATTGCAGCAGATAAAATTGGCAATACAACAACATTGGGAAGAGGTGGTTCAGATTATACTGCAGCAATTATTGCAGCAGCTTTAAGTGTTTCAGTATTAGAAATCTGGACTGATGTTTCGGGAATGATGACTGCTGATCCCAGGCTGGTTACCAATGCAAAAATCATTCAGCAAATATCTTACCAGGAGGCTATGGAACTTTCTCATTTTGGCGCTAAAGTAATTTATCCGCCTACCCTACAGCCTGTAATGAGCAAACGAATTCCGGTATGGATCAAAAATACATTTGCTCAATACGAACAAGGAACATTAATCCAAAATGTTTCATCTAAAAATGGAGGAAGTATTCGTGGCATTTCCAGCATAAATAAACTTGCGTTAATGAGTCTTGAAGGCAGCGGAATGATTGGTATCCCGGGATTTTCAAAACGATTATTCGAAGCTTTATCAGATGAAAAAATAAATGTTATTCTTATTACTCAAAGTTCTTCAGAGCATTCAATTTGTGTGGGCATTGAAGACCCGAATGCTGATAAAGCAAAAGCAGCAGTGGATAAAGCATTTGCTTATGAGATTGAACTGAAAAAAGTTGAACCTCTTGTTGTAGAAAAAAACCTGGCTATCGTTGCTCTTGTGGGTGACAATATGAAAAATCATCCCGGGATAAGTGGTAAAATGTTTGGTGTGTTAGGAAGAAATGGTGTAAACATAAGAGCTATAGCCCAAGGATCTTCTGAAAAAAATATTTCGGCTGTAATTGCTACCCAGGATGTTAAAAAAGCAATCAACGTTTTACATGAAGAATTTTTTGAAACAACGTACAAGCAAATCAATCTCTTCATAGCCGGTACAGGAAATGTGGGAAGCAAGCTATTAGCGCAGTTACAACAGCAAATACAATATCTGCATCACCATTTACGATTGCAGGTTCGGGTTGCAGGAATTGCTAATAGTAAAAAAATGTTCTTTGATGATAATGGGATCGATGCATCAAAATGGAAAGAACTTTTGCAAAGCGGTGATAGCATGAATATGCAAAACTTTATTTCTTCTATTCAAAAAAAGAATTTAAGGAACTCGGTTTTTATTGATGTTACGGCTAATAATGATGTGGCAAAATCTTACCCGCATTTTTTAGAAAAAAGTATTTCAGTAGTTGCGTGCAATAAAGTTGCCTGCTCATCTTCTTATGAATATTATAAAAAATTAAAAGACCTGGCCAGAGAATTTAATGCGGTGTTTGTTTTTGAGACCAATGTGGGCGCAGGTTTACCGGTAATAGGTACATTAAATGACTTACTGAGAAGTGGCGATAGGGTAAACAGGATTGAAGCAGTTTTAAGCGGTACACTTAACTTTGTTTTTAATAACTATACGGGTGAAAAAAGTTTTGCATCGGTTGTGCGACAGGCACAGGCAGAAGGATATACAGAGCCTGACCCAAGACTGGATTTAAGCGGAACAGATGTAATGCGTAAAATAATGATACTGGCCAGGGAAACCGGAGAAAAAATGGAAATGGAAGACATCAGTAATAATTCATTTCTGCCATCTTCCTGTATGGAAGGTGATGTTGAAAATTTTTATAAAGAAATGGAAAAGCATGAGAACCATTTTAAAAACTTAGCTGAAGAAGCAAAGCAGGCCCGAAAAAAGTTAAAGTTTGTAGCATCCTACCACAGCTCCTTTTCAGGGGATACTGGGAAAGCTGCTGTAGGCCTGCAGCATATTGATCCGCAACATGACTTTTATCACTTGTATGGAAAGGATAATGCCGTTCTTTTTTATACTGACCGGTATGCTGAACAACCGCTCGTAATTAAAGGCGCAGGTGCGGGTGCAGAAGTAACAGCTTCGGGTGTATTTGCAGATATAATAAGAGCTGCTGCTCCCACTAATTAAATCAATGAGCTCCGTAAAAATAAAATCACCTGCAACCATTGCCAATTTAGTTTGTGGCTTTGATGTTTTAGGTATGGCATTAAATGATCCGCAGGACGTAATGCAGATCACTCTTTGTGAAAATCCCGGCATTCGTATTCAACACAATGATATTTACAACCTCCCTCTAATTCCTGAAAAAAATGTTGCCGGTGTTGCCTTGTTAGAATTAATGAAAGAGCTTGATAACCAAATTGGATTTGACATAATAATAGAGAAACGTATAAAGCCTGGCAGTGGCCTGGGTTCCAGCGCTGCAAGCGCTGCAGGAGTTGTTGTTGCTGCCAATCACTTACTCGGAAATAGATTTTCTAAAGAAGACCTTGTTCGTTTTGCAATGGCCGGAGAAAAACTTGCTTCAGGAGTAAAACATGCTGATAACATCTCTCCCTGTATTTATGGAGGTGTAACACTGATCCGTTCTATTTTCCCCTTAGATATAATTGCTTTGCCTGCACCACCAATGTATGTTGCTATTGTGCATCCGCAAATCGAAGTAAAAACATCTGATGCAAGAGAAATCCTTCGCAAAGAAGTTTTATTAAAAGATGCTATTAAGCAATGGGGAAATATTGCAGGCCTGGTTACAGGTTTTATGCAGAGCGATTATGGATTAATAAGTCGCAGCCTGGAAGATGTAATAATAGAACCTGTAAGAAGCATTTTAATTCCTGGATTTGATGAGGTAAAGAAAAACTGTGCACAGGCAGGGGCATTAGGTGGCGGCATTGCCGGCTCCGGCCCTTCTATATTCATGTTATGCAAAGAAGAAAATATTGCTAGAGACGTAGAATTAATAATGAGAGGTATTTATGATAGCATTGGTTTAGCACATCATACTTATGTTACAACAATAAATAATGAGGGAATAAGTATTTGTGAGGAGTTATTAATCGAGAAACGTCAAACGTGAAACGTGAAACTGATCTCTTACGTTTCACATCTTACGTCTCACGAACATGTCATCAAAAATTACATTCATGCTTTATTACAGCACCAACCATATTTCCCCTAAAGTAAATTTTAAAGAAGCAACCGTCAAAGGGCAGGCGCCTGATAAAGGATTGTACTTTCCTGAAAGCATCCCCCAGCTTTCTGAAGATTTTATTAGAAATATTGACAAATATTCAAAAGAAGAAATTGCATTTATGGTTATTCAGCCATACATAGGGGATGTAATTCACAAAAATGAATTGGAAAGAATTGTATCGGAAACGATCAATTTTGAATTTCCATTAGTCAACGTAGAAGATAATATTTTCTCTCTTGAATTATTTCATGGACCTACTCTAGCTTTTAAAGATGTTGGGGCAAGGTTTATGAGCCGCTGCCTTAGCTATTTTGTAAAGAATAATGATAAAAATATAACCGTGTTGGTAGCTACTTCAGGTGATACAGGTGGAGCTGTTGCAAACGGTTTTTATGATGTAGATGGAGTTGATGTAATTATTCTTTACCCATCAGGAAAAGTGAGCACTGTACAGGAATTACAATTAACTACGCCTGGGAAAAATATAACAGCTTTAGAAATTGATGGAACATTTGATGAGTGCCAGCTAATGGTAAAACAGGCATTTGCAGATGAGGGCTTAAATAAAAAAATATTACTCTCCTCTGCAAACTCAATAAATATAGCACGCTGGCTGCCGCAACAATTTTATTATTTTTTTGCATACCAACAATGGAAAGAAAAAAATCTTCCTGTAATTAGCGTCCCCAGTGGCAATTTTGGAAATATCTGCGCAGGAATATTGGCGCATCTTTCAGGTTTGCCTGCGCAACATTTTATAGCGGCGTGCAATGCAAATAATGTAGTGCCTGAATATTTAAAAACAGAAAATTATTTGCCCAAGCCCTCCATCACAACCCTATCAAATGCTATGGATGTAGGTAGCCCCAGCAACTTTGTAAGAATATTAGAGCTATTTGATCAAAAGTTTAATTCTCTTAGAAATATAATGAGCAGTTATAGTATTTCCGATGAAGAAACAAAGATTGTTTTGAAAGAGGTTTTTTTAAATAAAAAGTATTTACTAGACCCACATGGGGCAGTCGCTTACCTCGCATTAAAAAAATATTTACAGGACAATCCCTTGCACAAGGGAATATTTCTTGAAACAGCACATCCCGTAAAATTTTATGATGTGGTGGAACCAATCATTCAGCAAACGGTGCCTATGCCTGGTGAAATAAACGATTTGATTAAAATGAAAAAGCACAGCATAAAAATAGAAGCAAAGTATGATGCCTTGAAAGATTATTTGCTGACTAAATAAAATTATTTTAAATGGCGTTCTTTAAGAATAGCGATAATATCATTTAGCGCAACATCTTTTGCCCGTAATAAAACAAGATAATGGAATAACAGATCTGCAGCTTCATTCTTAAATTTCTCTGCATTATTATCCTTTGCTTCTATAATTAATTCTACTGCCTCCTCCCCTACTTTTTGTGTAATTGTATTTATCCCGTTTTTAAATAATGAACTTGTATAAGAGTTCTCATCGGGATGTATTTTTCTGTCATCAATAATATTTTCCAGCTCATATAGAAAACTGTCATTTGTATTTTTCTGATTAAAGCAAGTATCAGCACCGGTATGACAAACAGGCCCGTCAGGCGTAGCCTTAATTAAAAAAGTATCATTATCGCAATCAATTTTTATATCTGTAAGATGCAGGTAACTTTTGCTGGTCTCGCCCTTTGTCCATAAGGATTGTTTTGTTCTGCTATAAAAGGTCACAAGCTTTGTTACCAGGGTTTTATTCATGGCTTCTTCATTCATGAAGCCTAGCATTAATACAACGTTAGTATTTGTATCCTGCACAATCGCAGGAATTAATCCATCGATATATTTGCTAAAATCAGGTTTATCTTTCATATTCTTACGTTTATATTATTCTCTTTCAAATATTTTTTTAATGCTGGTATTTCTATTTCTTTATAATGAAAAATACTCGCTGCCAAAGCCGCGTCAGCATGTGCTTTTTGAAATACTTCTTTAAAGTGATTCATTCTTCCTGCACCTCCTGAAGCAATAACAGGAACAGGCAGCGCTGCGGTTAATAAAGAAATTATTTCTAAGGCAAAACCATTTTTTGTTCCATCATGGTTTATCGAAGTGAGAAGAATTTCACCTGCACCACGCTTAACTGCATCCCTGGCCCATTTAATTGCATTGCTTTCGGTTTTTGTTCTGCCCCCATTTAAATAAACATACCATTCTCCATCCTTTTCCCTCTTTGCATCAATTGCTACAACCACACACTGGCTTCCAAAATCATCTGCTATTTCTGTAATAAGTTCAGGCCGTTTATATGCCGCTGTGTTTACTGATACTTTATCTGCTCCATGCTGTAAAAGTTCTGAAACATTTTCTATTGAGGTAATTCCACCTCCTATTGTAAAGGGGATATTAATATTGGAAGCCAGTTTTTTTACAAGGTCAACAAGCGTTTTTCTTTTCTCGATGGTAGCTGTAATATCAAGAAAAACCAATTCATCGGCGCCCTGTTGTGAATAAAATTTCGCCAATTCAACAGGATCGCCGGCATCACGTATATTTTCAAAATTGATACCCTTAACGGTTCTGCCATCCTTTATATCTAAACATGGTATAATTCTTTTTGTTAACCGACACCCTCTAAATCTCCCTAAAGGGAGGCATTGAAAGTTATTACTGGTTGAATCGCTTTTCATTAATTTGAATCTAATCTTGCTAATTCTTTTAATGTTATTTTTTCTTCATAAATAGCTTTGCCGATGATTACTCCTTTGCAACCAATATTTTTTAAACCCATTACATCTTCAATAGAACTTACACCTCCACTCGCAATCAAATGTATCAAAGGGAATTGCTTCATAATGTTTTTATACAATTCAAAAGATGGCCCCTGCATTACACCATCTTTAGAGATATCAGTACAAAAAATATTTTGAGCGCCTAAAGCCAGCATTTTACCAATAAATTCCAAAACGGTTATGCCTCCATCTTCAAGCCATCCGCTAACCTTTACTTTTTCATCCAGCACATCAGCACCAATTAAAATTTTATCAGCCCCAAATTCCAGTACCCATTCTTCTACAATTTCAGGACTTCTTACTGCTGCACTTCCTAGTGTTATAATAGAGGCCCCTGCATTAAAAACATTACTTATATCTTCAATATTTTTTATACCCCCTCCAAAATCAATTACCAGCTTTGTTTTAGATGTAATTAATTCCAGTACGCTTAAATTTCGCATGTTTCCTGCTTTAGCTCCATCAAGGTCTACTACGTGCAATCGGCGTAAACCTGCATCCTCTAAAGTTTTAGCAACATCTAATGGACTCTCATTGTAAATTTTTTTCTTTGTAAAATCGCCTTTAGTAAGCCTTACACACTTTCCGTTTATAATATCTATTGCAGGTATTATTTCCACCTCATTTCATCTTTAAAAAGTTTAATAAAATTCTGTCTCCAATTTCTGCAGACTTTTCTGTATGAAATTGAACTCCGTAAAAATTGTTCTTTTGGATAACGGCGCTGTAAGGAAAAATGTAATCCGTTGTTGCTATCGTTTCAATTCCATGTTCAACGTAATAGCTGTGTACGTAGTAAACAAATGAGTCTTCTTTCACACCGTCAAATAAAGCTGATGATACATTATAGATGTTATTCCATCCTATGTGTGGAATCTTAAAATGTCTTTCTTCAGAAACAAATTTCTTCACTGCAAGATCTATAATCCCCAGGCCGGTTGCATTATTTTCTTCAGAATGTTTACATAACAATTGCATGCCAACACATATTCCTAAAACAGGTTGTGTAAGTTGTTTGATAACATCATCCAACCTGTTCTCTTTAAGACTTTGCATTGCGGAATAAGCATTTCCGACGCCGGGAAAAATTACTTTATCAGCATTTTTGATAACATTATGATTATCTGTAACAATAGCATTGTAGCCTACCCGCTGCAACGCATATTGCACGCTTTGTATATTTCCAGCATTATATTTTATGATAGCAATTTCCATTACAGCATACCTTTTGTAGATGGAAGTGAGTTATTTTTTACATCCCTTTTTACAGCCATTTTAATGGCTTTTGCAAATGCTTTAAAAATGGATTCTATTTTATGATGCTCATTTGTTCCTTCTGCTTTTATATTGAGATTGCATTTTGCAGCATCACTAAATGATTTAAAGAAATGATAGAACATTTCAGTTGGCACCTCTCCTATTTTCTCTCTTTTAAATTCTGCATCCCATACCAGCCAGCTTCTTCCACCAAAATCCAGAGCTACCTGTGCAAGGCAATCATCCATTGGTAATAAAAATCCGTAACGTTCTATTCCTCTCTTGTCACCTACCGCCTTTGCCATGGATTCTCCTAAGGCAATACCAACATCTTCAATGGTATGATGCTCATCAATATGGAGATCTCCATTGCAACTTATATTCAGATCTATATTACCATGCCTTGCAATTTGTTCAAGCATATGATCGAAGAATGTAAGCCCTGTTTTAATATTCGCATTTCCCATTCCATCTAAATTTAATTCTATAATAATCTTTGTTTCATTGGTCTTTCTTCCATGATGAATTGTACGTGGAGGGAGTTTTAAAAATTCATAAATGTCTTTCCAGTAAATTGTTTCCAGGGCTATTGTTTCTGATATTTGTTTTGCAGTCTCCTTTACTTCTGTTGCGCCAAGATCATCATGGTTGTTTAGCCATACTGCCTTACACCCAAGATTTTTTGCAAGTAACACATCCGTAATGCGGTCACCAATTACAAAGGAATTTTTTATATCATAATCTTCACTGTTCAAATATGCCAACAGCATCCCGGTTCCCGGCTTTCTTGTAGCCGCATTATCATGAGGAAAAGTTCGATCAATAAACACCTTATCAAAATAAATATCTTCATTTTCCAAAGCTGTCATTATAAAATCATGAACCGGCCAAAAAGTATTTTCAGGGAAAACACCAGTGCCAAGCCCATCCTGGTTGGTTACCATTACCAATTCATAATCAAACTCCTTTGCAATTTTTGTCATGTATTCAAACATGTGTGGATAAAATTCAAGCTTAGGAAATGAATCAAGCTGATAAGTTGGCGGCGCCTCCTTTATTAATGTTCCATCCCTATCAATAAATAAAACCTTTACCCTCTGCCCTCCGCCAGCTGGTGAAGGATTGAGATTTACACTTTTTCCAGTTACATCTTTACTAATCATATGTATTTAATATTTTTATCAATTCAAGATTTTCCTCTGGAGTACCTACAGTGATTCGTAAGCAATTATCACATAAAACTTCTCTGCTCCTATTTCTTACAATGATTTTATTCGCCTCTAAATAATTATACAAATCGCCAGCATCTTCAACTTTTACCAATAAAAAATTTGCTTCGCTTTCATAAACCTTCTTTACAAAAGAAAAGTTCAATA
This sequence comes from Chitinophagales bacterium 65-1, assembly GCA_002050465.1. GTDB lineage: Bacteria > Bacteroidota > Bacteroidia > Chitinophagales > Chitinophagaceae > Ginsengibacter. The sequence continues at coordinate 5,316 of MWYX01000023.1, read as the reverse complement.
ATTGTCTTTTAAGAAATTCTCTTTGTTCAAGTATCTGTTTTACCCACTCCTTTACCTGCAAAGTGTTTTGTAATGCTTCTATAGCAAACTGTTGTGATGCCTTATTGATATTGTAAGGAGGCTTTACTTTATTGAACAATTCAATTACCTGCAACGAAGCAAAAGCAAGTCCCAGCCGCAATGAAGCTAATCCCCATGCTTTTGAAAGTGATTGCATTACAATTAAATTTTCATAGCTCGTGAGTTCCTGTATATATGTTTTTTGTGTTGAAAAATTTATATATGCTTCATCTATGATCACCATACCAGCAAAATTAGTAAGTAGCTTCTCAATATCATTCCTGCTCATATTGTTAGCTGTTGGGTTATTGGGAGAACATATAAAAATGATCTTTGTATTTTCATCTGTTGCATTTAATATACCATCCACATCTAACTGAAAATTTTCTTTAAGGATGACTTTTTTTATTTCAACATCATTAATATTTGCGCTTACTTCATACATACCGTAAGTTGGCGGGCATATAATTACATTATCCTTCCCTGGGTTACAAAATATTCTGTAAGCCAGATCAATCACCTCATCACTGCCATTACCAATAAAAATATTTTCCAGAGAAACTTCTTTAATTTTTGATAATTCCAATTTTAATTGCCATTGTAGCGGATCAGGATACCGGTTAAAATTTTCTTTCAGAGGAGAGCCAAAGCTGTTTTCATTTGCGTCAAGATATACAGATGCTTCGCCGATAAACTCATGGCGGGCGGATGAGTAAGGGATTAACTTGCTTATGTTACATCTTACCAATTTCTCTAATTCAAAATTCATTGCCTTATAAATTTTTTAAACGAATTGATATAGCATTTTTATGTGCATCTAATCCTTCGGCTTGTGCCATAGACATTACTGTATTTCCAATATTTTTTAATCCCTCTTTACTTAAACGCTGAAAAGTAATTTTCTTTACAAAGCTATCCAATGATATACCTGAGTAAGCTTTTGCATATCCATTAGTTGGCAACGTATGGTTGGTTCCCGATGCATAATCACCTGCACTTTCCGGAGTATAATTCTCAAGGAACACACTGCCGGCATTAATTACTTGCTGTGATAATAATTCAGCATTATCAGAAGCAATTATCAAATGCTCAGGAGCATATTCATTTAATAATTCAAAAGCATCATCAATATTTTTAATCAGTATTAACCGGCTATTGGCTAAAACTTTTTCAATTATAACTTTTCTTGATAATGAAAGAAGTTGCAAATCTATTTCTGCTTTAATATTATCAACTATTTCCAGGGAAGCAGCAACTAATAATACATGGCTATCCCCGCCATGTTCAGCCTGGCTTAAAAGATCTGAAGCTACAAAGGAGGGGTTACAACTTGCATCTGCATAAACAGCAACTTCGCTGGGGCCTGCAGGCATATCAATAGCAATACCTTCACCGCTGATAATTTGCTTTGCAACAGTTACATATTGATTACCTGGTCCGAATATTTTATATACAGGTGATACTGTTTCCGTACCATAAGCCATGGCAGCAATGGCCTGTACCCCTCCGATCTTATAAATATTTTTTAATTCCAACAGATGAGCAACATATAAAATAACAGGGTTTACCTTCCCATTTTTATCGGCTGGAGTACAAACAATAATTTCTTTGCAACCTGCAATCAGTGCAGGAATACCCAGCATAAGCAAAGTGGAAAACAAAGGCGCTGTTCCTCCGGGAATGTATAAACCTACCTTTTCAATTGCGACAGACTTTCTCCAACAACTTACTCCAATAGAGGTTTCAACAATACTGATTTCTTCTTTTTGTGATAAATGAAACTTTTCAATATTATTTTTGGCCAGCCCGATAGCGCTTTTTAATTCATCATCTATAGTTAACACCGCTTCCTGTATCTCTTCCTTACCTACTTTCAATTCGCTTAATTCTACTCCATCAAATTGCAACGAATATTTTTTTATTGCTCCATCGCCATTCTGCTTTACATCATACAGAATCTCTGCAACAGTCTTTTTAAGCGAGGCATTATTAATCTGCGGACGCTGAATTATTTCATTCCACTTTTCTCTTAAAGGGTTTAAAAATATTCGCATATTATATTATCATCTTTTCAATTGGTACAACTAAAATCCCCTGTGCACCCAAAGCTTTCAATTTTTCTATCACATCCCAGAAAACATTTTCATTAACCACGCTTTGAACACTGCTCCACCCCTCCTCTGCCAAAGGCACAACAGTAGGGCTTTTCATACCAGGCAATACGGCTGCAATATTTTGTAGCTGATGATTGGGTGCATTTAATAAAATATATTTATTATTCTTTGCCGTTTTAACAGCATTAATTCTCAGCAATAATTTTTCAAGAATTCCTTGATTCTCTTCAGATAAATTTTTGTTTGCAGCTAATACGGCCTCAGAATTTAGAAGAACTTCTACCTCTTTTAACCCATTGGTAAAAAGTGTACTTCCACTGCTTACCAGGTCGCAAATAGCATCAGCTAATCCAATACCCGGGGCTATTTCAACAGAACCACTTATCTCGTGAATTTCTGCATTCAAATTTTTCTCTGTAAGAAACTTTTGTAATAATGAAGAATAGGTAGTAGCAATCTTTAATCCATCCAAATCGCTAAGGTTATTGTATGTCATGGCTTTTGGAACTGCAATACTAAGCCTGCATCTTCCAAAACCAAGCCGATAGATCATCTCAATATCTTTCCCTTTCTCAATAAGAACATTTTCTCCTACAAAACCTACATCAGCTACCCCATCATATATGTATTGCGGAATATCATCATCCCTTAAAAAATAAACTTCTACAGGATAATTGTAAGCAACTGTTTTCAATTGCTTATTGCCGTTATTTAATTCAATACCGCATTCTTTCAAAAGCTTTATTGAATCTTCGTAAAGCCGTCCCGATTTTTGAATAGCAATTTTTAGCATTACATTTCTTATTAATATTCAGAATTAAATACAAATTTTCATCTTTTAATTTCTTCGTAAATCTCCCTTTTAGGAAGATTTAGAGGGCAAATAAAAAGGGCTCACTTTTCAGTAAGCCCTTTTGAAAATATGTTTAACACATACAGATCAACACAGCCTACCCTGCGGCAGAAAATGATGATGATGTAAGTGAAGAAGTTGTTTCATTATTAGTACAAAGAAAGTAATCAATGTTCAATCAGCCAAAAAAATATTTCGCACAAATAGATAATCGTATTATTTTTACAGCAGTTCTTTACATCACTTATCAAGAAAGGCAGAGGGTAATGGCCCGTTGAAGCCTTGACAACCTGCAATGTTTTTAAATAAATAGATGAAAGGTGCCAATTCCATCCCGAAGGTCGGGACAGATAAGTCAGATATAGCAATAAAATCGTTTTTAATATTTAAAGCTCGTCTGACTACAGATGAGCTTTTTTATTTTAGTGGCTGCCGGATAAATTTTATCCCATCTTCTTTGATAAGCTCATCACTAAAAAAATTAAAATACTTTACCACGGAAAATTATCCGTATATAAATACATAAAATTGGCTTACAGCATTTTTAAATCGGATAGCATTATTACCCTTGAATCTGGAGTTACTCTTCCTGGGTTTCATCTTGCATATACAACCCATGGACAGTTAAATAAAACAAAAGATAATGTTGTATGGATTTTTCATGCCCTTACTGCTAATAGTGATGCAACTGAATGGTGGCATGGATTAATTGGAAACGAAAAACTATTTGATCCGGCCAGATATTTTATTGTATGTGTAAATATGCCGGGTAGCTGTTACGGTAGTATTGGCCCACTGGATATAAATCCGGAAACGAATGAATCTTACTATCACGACTTTCCTTTCTTTACAGTTAAGGATATGGTTAAAGCTTATCAGCTGTTGAGACCGTTTCTGGGAATAAACAAAATTCATGTTGGCATTGGAGGCTCAATGGGTGGACAACAATTATTAGAATGGGCTGTGGAGGAAGCGGAATTATTTGAATTCATTTTTCCAATTGCAACCAATGCAGTTCATTCTGCATGGGGAATTGCTTTTAATGAATCACAGCGTTTAAGCATTGAATGTGATACAACCTGGAAAGAAAGAAAAGATAATGCTGGTATTAATGGAATGAAAGTGGCGAGGAGTATAGCACTTATCTCCTATAGAAACTATATTACTTATAATGCAAGCCAGGCAGATACAGCGGAAAAGATTGAGAATTTTAAAACATCTTCTTACCAGCGTTACCAGGGAGAAAAATTAGCTAAGCGGTTTAATGCATTCAGTTATTATTTTCTTAGCAAGGGAATGGATTCTCATAATGTAGGACGAAACAGGGAAAGCCTGGAATCGGCACTGCAAAGGGTTAAAGCAAAAACCTTTGTAATTGGTATAACAACTGATATTCTTTTCCCTGTAACAGAACAACAATTTATCGCTGATAATATTCCCGATGCAGCGTTTACAACTATACATTCAAATTATGGGCACGATGGATTTTTGTTAGAATTTGAGCAAATTGAAAATCTTATTGGTGATTTCCTGAAAACAAACTGACCAAATATAATTTCTCCATCAAGAATCAATCAGAAAAGAATAAAAAACCCCAACAAATACTGTTGAGGCTTGTACCCGGGAACGGAGTTGAACCGTCACTTGCATTACTGCAAACAGGATTTTAAGTCCTGCGTGTCTACCAATTCCACCACCCGGGTAACACTAAAAATTCCCGCCAAAGCGGGAACTAAGAGCGGAAGACCGGGCTCGAACCGGCCACCCCGACCTTGGCAAGGTCGTGCTCTACCAAATGAGCTACTTCCGCAAAAAATATAAGAACTTGACCAACCCCAAACCTTGGTCCCGCCAACGACGGGATTCTCTACCATCCCGATAATTATCGGGAGAGCACTTCCGCAAAAAAATAAGAACTATGGTTACTAAAAACGGACGGCAAAAATAATCAATACAAGCTATTTATACAAAATTATTTGTACTTCGGATTGTACAAAGTATTGCCGGGAACTGTTACTTCGGGTGTACCATGATACCTGTGTTTATACAAGCTGTAACAACCGCCAAAGCTAAAGGCAATAATTAAAAAGAAAAGGCAGTAAAATAAAAATCTTGAAGACAGAACCCAGTTATGAGCAAAATCTTTATGTGAATTATCTACAACTTCTTCGTGTTCCATGTTTTAAAATTTGCATTGCAAAAATAACAGATTGGTATTATATATTATCTTTTGTTGTAACTATTTCTGAAAACCTGGTTTTCTTTCTTACAAAATACTGCCATATCACC
>MWYX01000055.1 GCA_002050465.1 Chitinophagales bacterium 65-1 | reverse complement strand
ATTTACCACCGGCCACCTAAAGCAGAGTATAGAAATTACCTGCTCGAAAGACGGGACAGTCTTATACCACTTGATGAACGCAGTTTTAAAGGTGCATTTTATACGCCTTTGGCGGTAGTAGACAAGGCTTACGATAAACTAACTGAAACATTGGGCAACAATTGGCAGAAAGAATACATAGTATGGGATATGTGTTGCGGTGTAGGCAACCTCGAAGTAAAGCACAGCAACCCCCGTAATATTTTTATGAGCACATTAGACAGTGCCGATGTAGATGTAATGAAGGCTACTAAAACCTGTGTTGCCGCCACACGTTTTCAATATGATTATTTGAACGATGACATAACAGATGATGGGCAAATAGATTATACACTCACTAATAAAATACCTGAAAGTTTACGTAAAGCTATTTCTGATGGGAAAAAAATTTTGGTATTGATTAATCCTCCATATGGCGAAGCAGGAAGTACTGATACTATTAGTGGCGGCAAACATAAAACGGATATTGCTACAACAAAAATTGCCTCTCAAATGGAGGATTATGGATATGCAACTAGAGAACTTTTTACGCAATTTATTGCAAGGATATCTGTAGAACTTCCCACTGCAACGATTGCTATGTTTAGCAAACTAAAATATATTAATGCACCCAACTTTGAAAACTTTAGGAAACTTTGGTATGGTGAGTATTTAGGTGGATTCTTTGTACATAGTAAATCTTTTGAAGGATTAAAAGGGGAATTTCCAATAGGTTTTTTAATTTGGGAAACGAGTCGAAATCCTCAACACAAAAACAAAATAGTTGAAATTACTGCCGATGTTTTAGATAGGTCAGTAAATCCTATAGGTGAGAAAACATTTTATAATATCGCATCTGAAAATTTTTTAAGTGAATGGATAAAGAGACCGAGGTCAAACAAAACAGATTCAATCCCATTAAAGAATGCTGTTACCCCAGCTACAGTAAGTAAAGATTTAAGAGGTAATAGATGGGCTGATGGAGCCATTGGAAGTATGTTATCCAACAGTAATATGCTTCAAAATGCAAGTACATTAACTGCAATTTTTTCTTCTGGATTTGGTAGTGCCGGCGCTTTTTTTATAACGAAAGATAATCTTTGGCAAGTAGCAATAGTTTTTTCAGTTAGAAGATTAATAAAGCCCACCTGGCTCAATGACAGGGACCAATTCTTAAAGCCTACACAACCACTTCCTGAAGAATTTAAAACAGATTGTTTGATATGGATGTTGTTTAATGGCAGCAACCTCACAGCCAGTGCCAACGGTTTAGAATGGAATGGAAAAAAATGGAGCATCGTTAATCATTTTATACCTTTTACCGAAGTTGAAGTAAATGCAACCGAACGCTTTGAAAGTGATTTTATGGTGCAGTATTTAGCCGGAAAATTATTAAGTAATGAAGCACAACAGGTATTACCTGAGGGCAAAAAGCTTTGGCAAGCGTACTTTGCTCATACAGACTTACGCACCGTAAGAGATGAATTAAAACTTAACCGAGCAGATGTTGGATGGTACCAAATACGAAAAGTATTACAAGCCCGTAACAGCAGCGGAGATTTTCCTGTTGTTTCCTTTACACCATTTGAAGAAGCGTATAAAGCGCTAACAGAAAAGCTGCAACCGCTGGTGTATGAGTTAGGATTTTTGAGAAATTGATTTTTGCTATAGAGGGCTGTCATCCTGAGCTTGTCGAAGGATTGTTGATTAAAGATAAAATGCAGAAATTATTACTTTTATTGTGCATATCAAATGACCACAAATGCCCGAGACTGCTGTCATCCTGAGTTAAGTTAATCCTGAGCCTGCCTGTCGGCAGAAAGGCTTACCGAAGGATCGAAGGATGGCTGATTAAAGTCAAAATGTTGAGATTATGAATTCGCATAATTATACAGTTTATATAGTTGAATGCCGGGATAGTGCTTACTATATCGGAGTTACAAATGATTTAGACAGAAGATTGTGGGAACACAATACAGGATTTAACAAAGACTGCTTTACATACAAAAGAAGACCTATTGAGCTGAAATATTATGAAACAACAAACGATATCAGGCAAGCAATTTTAAGAGAGAAGCAATTGAAAGGTTGGTCAAGAAAAAAGAAAGAAGCCTTATTTAAAGAAGATTGGCAAGAAATAAAGAAATTATCAAAATCAGCTTCATTAAAGCTTCTCAACAACCCTTCGACAAGCTCAGGGTGACAAACACCGATTTCTCGCCGATGATTCGGGATTTTTACTTCGATCAATCCATTACTGACGAAAGAGATAAATGGGCAGAGGAGATGAGGGTGGAGAGTTAGGATTGTCCTCTTTACAAATTACTAATATTTGGATTATCTTGAATGAAAAGCAACATATCCATTTTTCCCGAATAATATTTTTATGAAGATGCTTCTGATTTTTTTATTATTATTTCCATATTCTTTGATAGCTCAGAATAATGATAGTAGGTACTACACTGAAAGAGCAATTGCATTTATTAATTCCTTAAATGAGGCCCAAAAGAAAAAAGTAATTTTCGGTTTTGAGGAATTAAACCGCTATGAATGGCATTATGTTCCACCTACGCAATATCCCAGAAGCGGTATTGCAATAAAAGATCTGGAACCAGCTCAAAAAGAAGCTATGTATTCTTTGCTGAAGACTTTTTTGAGTAAAGAAGGATATAATAAAACAAAAAACATAATGTTGCTGGAAGATGTGTTACGTGAGTTGCAGCCGAAAAATACAAGCCGGATTTCTGAAAATTATTTCATATCTATTTATGGTACTCCCAAAAAAGACAATGCATGGGGGTGGAAATTCAGTGGGCACCACCTTACACTGAACTTTACTGTAGTAAAAGATAAGATTGCCTTTGCACCTTTCTTTTTCGGGGCTAATCCGGCAATCGTAAGTAATGGATTGCATAAGGGCATGCAGGTAATCAAAGCAGAAGAAGATTTTGGTTTTGAGCTGGTAAATTCACTTACACAAAGCCAAAAGAAAAAAGCTATTTTTCAATCATTTGCTTTTGATGATATTTTAACTACAAACTCAGCTAAAGTAACACCATTAAAACCTGTAGGTATTTTTGCAAAGGAAATGACACATGTACAAAAGTCTATTTTAAATAAATTGATCGAGGCTTATCTTTCATCTATGCCATCTGCAATTGCAAAATACAGGTTAAAAAAAATAAAAGCGGAAGATATGGATTCACTTAGTTTTGGATGGGCCGGCGATATGGTACCTGGCAAGCCCCATTACTACAGGGTACAGGGTAAAACATTTTTAATTGAGTTTGACAATACTCAAAATAATGCTAATCATATTCACACTGTTTGGCGGGATTTTAATGGGGACTACGGACTTGATCTTTTGAAGGAGCATTATCGAAATTCAGCACATCATCATTAAAAATAGAAACTTTACCTAATGAAGATCACACAACACCCTTTTCAATCCATTAACTGGAAAAAAGTTGAAAAGATTAAACATTCTGGGGACCCAGGTTTTGCCTTATGGCAAACTATAATTATGACTGATATAAGGATAAGAATGGTTGAATATTCTGAAGGTTATGTTTCTGACCACTGGTCCAATAAAGGGCATGTTATTTATTGCATTAAAGGCAGGATGATAACTGAGTTAGAAAATGGAAGAAAACTTAGAATTAAAAAAGGTATGACATATGTTGTTGGTGATGACAGCGAGCCGCATCGTTCTTCTACTAAAAAGGGCTGCAAGCTTTGTATTGTAGATTAATCGAATAAATTATCCTATTGATTTTATGAGTTTCACTATTGCAATATCAAAAAGCCGAGTGCCATTTAAAAAGAATGTCTGGCTAATAATTTTTACTATTGTATTTCTTTTTGTATGGGTTAATTCGCTTATCGGTACTACGGATATGGCGAATTGGCTCCTCGAAAATGCGCTGACATTCATTTTTTTATTTTTTCTTATTATAACTTACAAAAAGTATCAATTCAGCGACCTTAGTTATTTACTTATCTGCATTTATCTGTGCTTACATGTATATGGTTCTAAGCATACCTATGCTGAAAATCCTTTCGGTTACTGGCTAAAGGATGCTTTTAATTTATCAAGAAATCATTATGACCGTATTGTACATTTTAGCTTTGGATTTTTACTTGCCTATCCAATGCGTGAAATGTTTTTAAAATGGCTACAATACCCACGATGGGTGGCATGGTTATTACCTATTGAAATAACGCTTTCAATAAGTGGCTTTTATGAATTAATAGAATGGGCTGTAGCGGATTTGTTTTTTAAAGCACAGGGAGATGCATATTTAGGAACACAAGGTGATATTTGGGATGCACAAAAGGATATCTTCCTGGCATTTTCAGGAGCTATTATTGCAACAACAATTGTTTCATTGGTAAAGAAGATTTTTAAGATACATGAGGATAGCTGATGTTTATTAACTTGAAAAAACGTAGATTAATCTTCTGTTTCAGGTAGTGGTTCTCCAATCGGTGTGTTATCATTCTCCCCCAAATGCTCTAATTTTTCAGCGGCATCCTTATGCGTTACTATTTTTACCAACTGAATAATAGCGGTAAGGGCAAAAATGCTTCCTATTACATAATTTAAAATATTCTGGTTGGTATTTAATTTTTCAACGATCCACTTTCCTCCGAAAATAAAAACACAATTTCCCATTAACGTTCCCAGTCCAATACCAAGGATGTAGATATTATAATTAGAATTTTTAGGTAGCAGAACTTTCTTTGTAAATAAAACGGTACTCCAGCCAAACCAAAATGGTATCTGTACAGGGCTAATAGCGCATAAAAATATTCCCAGTAAAAACCGGTTCACATCAGGTAAATGATTTTGAACCTGGGCATCAGCAGGATTGTGGTTTATAGCCGTCATAAAGCTTCCGATAGCCAGCGCAACAACTATAAACAGTGTTATCCACTCAAGCCATTGAAATAATTTCTTTTGTTTACGGATCCAGTTAATTCCTACCAGGGAGACCCGTACATAGATCATCTCCATTAGTAATGAGCCAAGTGAAAAAAAGACAGCGTATTTAATTCCTTCCTCCACGCTTATCTTCATGGCAAGTACATTAAGGGTACCTAAAGGCAAAGAGCCCAGAAAGCTTACCAACATTCCCCAAAAAAAAACACGAGCCAGTTGCATATTGAAAAACTAAATTAGCTTTTCTTAGCTAAAACTAACATTGAAATTTTTACTTTGTTTCCCATTACAGAACTGCTCTTTCCAATTCCATAATCCAGCCTGTTAATGGTAAACCCTCCAAAAAATAAATAATCCTCACCTTTTTTAGTTGCACGAAACGGGAATGCAATTGGTTTTGTAATACCATGCAAAGAGAGTATCCCGGTAAAATGGTACCAGCCCGATGCCGATTTATTAGTCCGGTTAATTTTAGTGGATTTAATTTTTATGACAGGATATTTTTCTGCATCGAAGTAATCTTCGCCTTTTAAATGTCCATCTCTTATGTCATTATCTGTATCAATGGTACTAACACTTACAGATACATCAAAGCTGCTGGTTTTAATATCAGCGGGTAGGAAATTAATTTCTCCGGCCAGCCCTGAAAGATCACCACCTGTTTCTATTCCAAAATTCTTAATGATGAAATGGATTTTACTACCATCATCTGCAGGTTTATATTTTTGCGATACTGCAGCGAATTGAAGTAATAAAAAAAAGATGCTAATTAAAAGGGATTTCATTTTTTTAAATACCAACGAGTTTGTTAAATAAATTTATCTGCCTGTTTCATTATCCTGAAATGTTTTCTTGTATCACTCAAAAATTTTAAACCTTTCATAAACGGCCAGTATTGTATGCCTTGCTTATAATTGTACCTGCTTATTGTATAAAGTGCTTTCCAGTGCTTTAATATTTCTTTATAAGCTCCTGCCAATGTGTAACCCGTATCATAAAAATGATTGGGCTCCGCACCACATCCATTATATTCAAGGATAGAAAAAGATTTCTCATTTTTTAAATCCTCAATAGATGTACACATTATATCATAACGGCCGTAAAAGAAATCATTGAGACTTAAACTGATTTTATCAAAGATGCTGACTAACCTGTTATCAATTTCAGTATGTAAATTAATAAATTGAGCCCCCCTGTTATGGTTAGCTGCATAACTTAACATATATTTTTCACCTGCCTGTAACACTATATTAAAATTTGTACCATGCCTATGTTGCAATTCCTTTTCTCTTTTATATGCTTTTGGGTGTTGCCTGATAAGTTGGTGAAGTGTATGTATGCCATCCCCTGTAATCTGTAATGGAATCTTATGAAGAAAGCCTGTTACAACACCTGTAGTAAGATGCGGCATCCGGTAATAAAATACACTTACTTCCATAGGGTAATTGATCTTTTCCTGAACAATGTATTCAACCGGAACTTTATTATGATAATTTTTTAGTTGTTCTAAAGTATCAAGTTTCCTGAATAATATTCCCTGCCCGCCAACTTCCGGCTTAACCACCAATGGGAAATCAATATTATATTCTGAAAGCTTTTTTTTTACCATTTCAAAATCACTTCCTGGTAAAACATTAAATGTAGCAGGAGCAAATTGCTGTGGCAACAGGTCATGCATTTCCTGTTTTGGTTCACCTTCCATACCGCCGAAGGTTAACTTAGGGTTGCTCGGCGTAAAGAACCAAACAGCACCCGAGCGTACAATATACCAGAGCCAAACTGGTGATATTGGCGCATATAACAACTTGAATGGCCAATGCTCCCAATCAAATAATCTTTTAAAAAATTGTTTCATTTGATTTTTTGCAAAATGCAAAAATATGTTTTTAAGAACCGAAGCTTAGTTTTTTTCCAATGTTAATAAATAAATATTTTTATTTTTAACGCTAGCCTTTGCGCTTGTTGTAAATAATTAGAATGGTTTAATATTTTTATTTCTTCGTTTTATAAAGAAATCTATTTGTTTACTTATTAGAAAAATCTTTGCTGTATTTTAGCCAAAATATTTACCATGAAAAAACTAACGCTTTTCTTGATCCTGTTTTTGATGGGGACTTCAACATTTTCGTTTTCACCTTCAAATTATAGTGGTCCAAAAACATATATTGGCCCGGCTAAACTGAAAGCTATGTCTGTACAGGATTTTTTAAATCTTACACCAAAAAAATACTACGAACTTACAGGGACCAGGATGACCCTTAAACAAAAACTTTCTTTTGTTATACTTAAAGCAAAATTAAGAAAGCAATTACCTGATGAAAAAGCAGAAGGCAAAAAGACAGATATAGGATTACTCTCTTTGGTTTTTGGCGGCGGTGCCTTCGTTTTGGCTCTCATTCCTTATGTGGGTATTATAAGTATCCCGTTGGCACTGGCTGCAATAGTGTTAGGCATTATCGGACTGGGCAGAAAAAAAGGGGATACCAAGTCATTAATAGGATTAGTGCTTGGCTCTTTATTTATTGTATTAGTAATTGTGGTGGTGGCAGCATTTGCTTCAGGTAGCTGGTGGTAAATTAAATTAAAGAAAGGATATGAATATACCAACGATGGTGGAAAGCGTTGCTAACAACGAAACTCCTGAAGTTTTATTCTGGGTAGGCTGTGCCGGCAGCTTTGACCAGAGAGCCCAAAAAATTACAAAAGCTTTTGCCACCATTTTATCCAAGGCTGAAATTAAATATGCCATTCTTGGTAAGGAAGAAATGTGTACCGGCGACCCCGCAAGGCGAGCAGGAAATGAATTTATGTTCCAGATGATGGCTTATCAAAATATCCAGGTGTTGAATGGTTATGGAATTAAAAAGATAGTAACTGCCTGCCCCCATTGTTTTAATATCTTAAAGAATGAATATCCTGAATTAGGTGGTAATTACGAAGTGATACACCATGCCACATTCTTACAGCAGTTAATTGATGAGGGAAAAATAAAAATGAATGAACAAGGATCATTTAAAGGAAAAAAAATTACTTACCATGATAGCTGTTATTTAGGGAGAGCCAATGGTATTTATGAAGCACCGAGAAAAGTGCTGGAGGCATTGGATGTTGAATTGGTAGAAATGAAACGTTGCAGAAGCAATGGACTATGCTGTGGCGCAGGTGGGGCTCAAATGTTTAAGGAAGAAGAAAAGGGCGATATTAGAATTAATACTGAAAGAACACGTGAAGCGCTTGAAACCGGCGCAACAATTATTGCCTCTAATTGTCCGTTTTGTATGACGATGCTTACTGATGGAATAAAAATAAATGATAAAGAAGATGAAGTGAAAGTTTTTGATATTGCTGAGATGATTGCTGCCTCGATGGATTGATATTTATACATTAATAATGGAAACAGAAAAAAATAGTTTTTAAAAGGTATTAAAAGGATAAAACTTTTTCAGCTTTCCCTTTTTTATTTTGTATTCCTATTTACATTCACTTTACTTTTGGAAATATTATTTGATTACAAAAATTGGGAACAATATTTTTATTTAAAACAAATACTCAAAAGAATTGTATTAGCTGGTTTACTTACATTTATTTTTATATTATGGTATACAAAAAAGGCGAAATCCAAATAAAGTAAATTTGCCATATGAATCTACATTTCCAAAATTTAATCCCAGAAGATTTTAATGATAACTCCAGGGTTTGGATATACCAATGCAACAGGCTGTTTACATTAAGTGAAGCATTACAAATTGAAGAATTATTAGAAGATTTTACAAAAACATGGCTAAGCCATGGCGCTAAAGTAAAAGGGTATGCCAATTTATTTTTTGGACAATTTGTTATTTTAATGGCTGATGAAACTGCCACCGGTGTTAGTGGCTGTAGTACTGACTCTTCAGTAAGATTAATAAAAAATATTGAACAGGATTATCAGGTGAACCTATTCGAAAGGCAAATGCTTGCATTTGTTGTAAAAGAAAGGATACAATTGCTTCCCATGGAACAATTAAATTATGCTATTGAGAATAATTTTATTAATGGTGATACCTTATATTTTAATAATATCGTTCAAACTAAAGAGGAACTATTAAATCGCTGGCTTATACCTGTTAAAGAAAGCTGGCTTGCTAAAAGGTTTTCCTTGGCTTAAAACTTATATCACAAATTTCTGCTGATTACACGAATTATTTTTTTATTTTATGCACCGGTACTTCGTGTAATTCGATTTAATTAGTGTTTATTTTTTCATTTTTAGTGCAGGTTTCGTCTTCTTTACTTTTTTACTAAAAATATAACCGGCAGCAATTCTGAAATTTCTCGTTTGTGTTGCGCTGAAACTTTCCAATGTAAAATTGGTGCCATAAGTATATACTTTATTCTGCTGTTGCCTGAAAGGATCAATCACATTTACACTGATGATAAGTTTTTTATTAAGAAACTTACGTTGTGCGCCGATATTCATACTTAAAGCAGTTCTCACACTTCCCTGCGGATTTGCAAACCGGTTAAAAGTAAGACTAACATTGCTGTTCAACAGATCACTAAACTGGTAACCACCATTGAAAGTGGAATAAAATGATCCTCCATCACGGAATTTTCTAATATTTTTATCATGCTGGCTATATACGCTGTATGTATATCCCAAGCTTATATTTATTTTAGATTTTTTAGAAATAGTATATCCTCCCCATGTGCTTGCCTGGTATTCTTTTCTACCGCTTATATTCTGCCATGTTATATCTGTTTTGCCATCAGTTTGCAAAGTTCGTATCAAACTGTAAATATTTTCTAATTCATCATAGCCCAAAGATGCATTTATATAATAGAGCTTATTCCATTTGCCAATTATAAAATCGAAGTTGTGAGTGTAATATGGCTGTAGGTAAGGGTTTCCAAAACGCCTGTTATTGGGATCACTGTAATCAACACTTGGATTTAATTCATTTAACCCGGGACGTTGTATTGTTCTTTTATAACTTAGTGTAATTGTTATTTCATTCTTCCACTTTTTCATAACAGTAGCAAAAGGCAGAACGCTCCAATAGTTATTAGCATAAGTATCAGGGCTATTTTCTAAATCAAAATTAGTAGTTGTTTGTTCGGTCTGCAACCCGCCATTTATATAAACATCCTGCATTATATCATATCTTACTGATACTCTTCCGGCATATAGGGTCTGTTGATATTTAAGATCATTACTCAGACCAATATTTTTTATAAAAACCATTTCCGGCTTCTTTAAAAAATCAGTAGTCAATACATTATGGCTTACGGAGCGATGACCATTAATCCCTGTACTCAGAGAAAGCTTTTTGCTTATTGGTTTATCATAATTAATTCTAAAACTATAATTGTTACTCTCTACGGCAGTAATCTGTTGTTGTGTAGAATCAATTCCTGTTTGTGTATTATCGGGATTTAAAAACTGCTGAAAAAAATCTTTATCTACTTCTGATACATTAAAATTTGCTCCTGATATTATTTTAAAAACTTCCCTTGGATTTTTGCCTTTTAAAGTATAAGTAAAATTAAGATTTGGATTTCGGCTTTGGGTTGCTGTATTAATGAACCTGTTACTTAGTTTATATATTGCGTTAAACCTGTTAAGATTGGTGTATTCATTATTGCTGTAAGTACCGGCATTGTTTGCATTGTATAAAAAAGTAAAATTCAGATTGTTTCTCTTATTAAGATCGTAATCCAGGCTTACCCGTGCATTTGGCCGTTTGTTATTATTATTACTTACGGCAATTGTATTAAAAAAATTTGTTGAATCTCTATACATGTTTTGCCGTTTGCTATAGCTGCTTCCTTCATATTCATTATATCCATAACCCGCACTTACATTCAAAGCAAATTTGTTTTTACGATAACCAAAATTTCCATTAATGCCTGCTTCTCCCCTGGTGCCATAATTTATATTTAAGCGGCCATTCATTCCCACTCTTCCTTTTTTTGTTACGATATTAATTACACCTCCCCTTTCATTTGCATATTGAGGCGGCGGAGTTGTCATTACTTCTATTTTATCAATCATGCTTCCGGGCATACTTTCCAAAAGATCCTGCAATTGCCTTCCATTTAATTCAATAGGCTTATCGTCTATTAACACTTTTACATCTTTTCCACGAAGCATTACCTTACCATCATTATCTACATTAACCAGCGGGGTTTGCTTTAATAATTCAGTTGTAGTTGCACCGGAGCTTAATGCAGATTCTCCTGCATTAAAAATAATCTTACCATCTTTATTTTCTATCAGGGGTTTTTCAACATAGATTACCACTTCTTCAAGCTGAGTGGTTTTCTTGGAAAGCTTTATTTCATTCAGGTCAAAATCAAACCTTTCTGCCCGTATATAAATGCTGTCTAATTTTAAAGAAGCGTATCCTATGGCTGAAAATTGTAGATTATAAAAGCCATAAGGCAATTGTTCAAAAAGAAAAGCGCCATCTTTTGCACTTATTGTTGTCCTTGAAAATATAGAATCAGTCCGTAGCACTCCTGTTGGAGAACTATGATTTAGAATAATGGTAACCGAAGAAATAGCTTTGTTGTTCTCTGCATCCAATATATTGCCAATGATTATTCCCGGGAAATTTTTAATTTCACTACTACCTTCGGAAACGTTTTGCGCTTTAATCTCATAATATATTAATAACACAAATGCAAGGATCAAATATTTCAACTGCGATTATTTAAAGTCGAAGTTACGACGGAAATGATTTTATGCAGAATGGTCGATAGTTTTCTGCCATCCTGTCACCAACCTCTTTAATTTTCTTATCTTTGCAACCCATATTTGTATAATGTTTGAGCTAACGCACCATAAGGTTCATGACGAAAATCGGCAGGGCGGAGTATTTGCTCCACTGGTTTCAACTCATCCTTTTTCCACAGGGGAAGCATCTGTACAAAAAATTTTTTATATAGAAAGTTATGGATGTGCTATGAATTTTGCTGATAGCGAAGTGGTTGCATCTATTTTACAGGATAAAGGTTTTGGGGTTACTCAAAATTTACAAGAGGCTGATCTTATTCTTTTAAATACCTGTTCAATCAGAGAAAAAGCCGAGGTAACCGTTCGCAAGCGGTTAACTGAATTCAGGAGATTAAAAAAAGAAAAGCCTGGTTTATTGGTAGGTGTGTTAGGATGTATGGCAGAAAGATTGAAAGCAAAGTTTATTGATGAGGAAAATCTTGTTGACCTTGTGGTGGGCCCTGATGCATATAGAACATTACCCGGATTGATAGAAGAAGCAGAAACGGGGCAAAAAGGAGTGAATGTTTTATTAAGCCGAGAAGAAACCTATGGAGATATAGCACCCATCCGCTTAAATAGTAATGGGGTTACAGCATTTGTAAGTATTATGCGGGGCTGTAATAATATGTGTTCATTTTGTGTGGTGCCTTTTACAAGAGGAAGAGAAAGAAGCCGTGATGCGGATTCTATTATTAAAGAATGTAAAGATCTGTTTGTAAATGGATATCGGGAAGTAACATTGCTGGGTCAGAATGTTGACAGTTACTACTACCTCAGCCCGGCCCTTTCCATAGATGAAGATGGGGCAGTAACTTTTGCAAACCTCCTTGAAAGGGTTGCAAAAATTTCTCCGCTCCTTAGAGTACGCTTTTCTACTTCGCATCCAAAAGACATAACAGATGACGTATTGTTTACTATGAAGAAATACGATAACATCTGTAAGTATATCCATTTACCAGTACAAAGCGGAAGCAGCAGGGTTTTACAACTCATGAACCGAACTTATACAAGAGAATGGTACATAAATAAAGTGAACAGGATAAGGGAAGTTCTTCCAGGCTGCGGGTTATCAACTGATGTAATAACAGGGTTTTGTTCAGAAACAGAAGAAGATCATCAGGGAACCTTAAGCCTTATGGAATATTGTGAATATGATCTTGCTTATATGTATTATTATTCTGAAAGACCCGGAACCCTTGCTGAGAGAAGATATGAAGATGATGTACCGGAAGTGATCAAGAAAAGAAGATTGCAGGAAGTAATTGCAATACATCGAATTCAATCCCTTGTAAGTATGCAAAAAGAAGTTGGAAAAACCGCAAGGGTATTAATAGAAGGGAATTCTAAAAAAAGCGAAGAGTATTGGGCCGGAAGAAGCGATAATAATAAAGTAGTAGTATTTCCGAAAGCAGATAACAAATTGTACAAAGGAAGTTATGCTGATGTTTTAATAACCGAATGCACAGCGGGTACTTTAATTGGTAATTTAATAAAATAAGTTTTCATAAAACGGAGGGGATTCATGGATCTACAATCAATAAAAAACAGGTTTGGAATTATCGGCATATCACCATCGTTAAATCATGCATTAGGTACGGCCGTTCAGGTTGCAAATACTGATTTAAGTGTACTTATTACCGGGGAGAGTGGTGTGGGTAAAGAGGCTTTTTCACTTATTATTCATTCACTGTCTGCAAGAAAACATAATCCATTTATAGCTGTAAACTGTGGGGCTATTCCCGAAGGCACTATTGACTCAGAATTGTTTGGCCATGAGAAAGGCTCATTTACCGGTGCTGTTGATAGCCGGAAAGGTTATTTTGAAACAGTGAATGGAGGCACCATATTTTTAGATGAAATTGGCGAGATGCCATTAGGTACACAGGCAAGGTTACTACGTGTACTGGAGGCAGGAGAATACATCCGTGTAGGCTCTTCTAAAGTTCAGAAAACCGATGTAAGGGTTATTGCCGCATCTAATAAAGAGCTGTTGGAATTTACACAGGCAGGCAGGTTTAGGGAAGATCTTTATTATCGTTTAAATACTGTACCTATAAGGGTTCCGGCATTGCGTGACAGAAAGGAAGATATTCCTTTATTATTTAGAAAGTTTGCAGTGGATTTTGCAGAAAAGTATAAATCACCCCCGGTTCAATTAGATGATGAAGCAAAAAATGTTTTAATAAATTATCCGTGGCCCGGTAATGTAAGAGAGTTAAAAAATATTGCAGAGCAGATATCAGTTCTTTCACAGGATAAAAATATTTCCGGTATTGTTTTGAGAAAATTTTTGCCAGACAATAATTCAAGGTTACCTGTATTAGTTTCTGCAAATACCGGCAACAGTCCAAAAGAGTTTACCAATGAAAGGGAAATATTGTACAAGCTTTTTTTTGATATGAAAAAAGATGTAACCGAATTAAAAAAAATGTTTTTTGACGTAATACAAAATCCGGCTATTACTCAAACAAATGGGTATCAGCATGAGAATGCTTTAAATGAATACCACCCAACAAAGGGTCAACATAATTTGCGTCAGACACAACCCGTAATTTTAAATAGCAATGATATTCATCAGCATGTTGAAGTGGAAGAATCGCTTAGCATTACTGATAAAGAAAAGGAATTAATTATTAAAGCATTAAAAAAGCATAGAGGAAAGCGAAAGGATGCAGCGGCCGATCTTGGTATTAGTGAACGCACTCTCTACAGGAAACTAAAAGAATATGACATTGATGGATAGTGGCTGGTTGCGGGTTATGAGTTACGGGTTTCGGATATTTAAAATTATTAATTAAATATTACCATAAAAATGAAATTTTTTTCAGGCATAAAATTACTAACGGCTTGCTACTTGCTGCTTACTACTTTCAACTATGCTACATGTAAGTATTCTACAAAAGACACCTCTCCTATTCCACCAGATGTAAAAACATTCAGAGTAAGTTATTTAGAAAATAAAGCACGCTATGTAAATCCCCAGCTATCCCCAACATTAACTGAAAAGCTAAAGCAAAAAATTATCGGACAAACGCGGCTACGGCAAATAAACGGCGACGAAGCCCATTATGATATCAGTGGATATTTTTCTGATTACAGCGTTACAACAACAGGTATCACAAATCAAAATGCAAGTACCAACAGGTTAAATGTTTCGTTTCATTTAATATTTAAAAATACTTTAGATCAAAAAAAAGATTTTGAAGCTGACATTACAAATAACTATGATTTTAATGCACAGCTAACCTTGCAGCAGGCAGAAGTACAATTAGCTAATGATATTATAAAGAACCTTGTTGATGGAATATTTAATAAAATATTTTCGAATTGGTAACTGGCTATTTTTATTTGTATGAGTAATAACACTCCTATACCTTCTTTAACACAGGATGAATCTCAGCTTGAGAAAATGGCTGAAAAGTATCCATGGTGTTCAGTTGTACACCTTTCTTTACTTCAGCAATATAAAAAAAATAATTCGCAACAATTTGATAAACAGTTACACAAGACAGGTTTATTTTTTAATAATCATACCTGGCTAAAGAGGCAACTATATTTAGTTTCACAGAAAGAGGAAACAGGTAAAAATGATATAGTATTAAATGATAAAGTTGATACAGAGTTATCCGAAAATAATCAGCAATCCATTCCTGAACCATCTTCACAACAGGATTCAACAGGAGAGCTTTCTTTTGAGCCTTTATACACAAGGGACTACTTTGCATCACAGGGAATTAAAGTAACGGATGACCCCGTTAGTAATGATAAGCTTGGGGATCAGATGAAAAGTTTTACTGAATGGCTGAAAAGCATGAAAAAAATCCATAAAGAAAAAATAGCAGAAGGCGATGCGATAACTGATAAAAATATTCAGCAAATTGCCGAGCATTCTAATATGGATGCAGAGGTAGTAACAGAAGCTATGGCGGAAATTTTAATTAAGCAGCATAAGATTGAAAAAGCCATCGCCCTTTATAAGAAAATAAGTTTGATTAATCCCTCTAAAAGCGCTTATTTTGCAGACAAAATTAATAGTCTGTCTTCTATAGACAGGTAGATTAAAAACAACATAATATGTTATATGTTTTTGGTACTTTAATAATTCTTGCATCCGTAATTCTTGGGTTGATAATATTAATTCAAAACCCAAAAGGCGGAGGATTATCTTCTTCATTTGGAGGTATAGGTAACCAATTAATGGGTGTAAAACAAACCACTGATGTTCTGGAAAAAGGTACATGGCTTTTTGCCGGTATAGTAGCTGTTTTGTGTTTAACTTCTGCTATGTTTATACCAAAAACAGGAAGCGCTGATAATGACAAATATTATGAAGCCCCGGCGAGCGCACCTGCTAAAAAACCAAATACTGTACCCTTGCCTCAACCTAATCAACCACCGCTTCAAACCCCACAACCAGCAAAATAAAAATAATTGATAATTTTTCAGCCCTGTCTTTTAAAGACAGGGTTTTTTATTAATAAAAGTTAATTTGCCTGTTAGATGAAGCTAATGAAAAATAAAAAAAAATATATTGTAATTGCCTTTATCCTAATCATTTTTATTGGATACTTTGGCTGGGTATTTTTTGGCTCGGTTATAAATGAACCTGAAGGAAAATATTTTTATATTTATAGTGGCTCACAGTATCAAAATGTAAAAGATAGTTTACTTAAGAATAAAATAATTCCTGGTACTTTTTGGCTTGATAAGGTTGCAAAGATTTTTAAATATGATAAATCAATTAAGGCAGGACGATATAGGATAACTGAGAACATGAGTCTTGTGGGCCTTGTGCGTATGTTACGTTCCGGTAATCAATCTCCCGTTAATCTGGTAATCACAAAATTGCGAACCAAAGAAGATCTTGCTAAAAAGATAGGTTATAGTTTTGAATGTGATTCAGCAGCAATTATTAATTTTTTAAATAATAATGATTCCCTTTCTAAATACAATTTAGATAGTAATACAGTAATGACGGCAGTTATTCCCAATACATATACTTTATTGTGGAACAATAATTTTTCAAAGATCTTTCAGAAATTGTTTACCGAACAGCAAAAATTTTGGACAGCAAAAAGAACGTCACAGGCTGCTGCACTTCATCTTTCTCCGCAGGAAGTATATACACTGGCTTCAATTGTAGAAGAAGAAACCAATGCGGCTGAAGACAAAGGTAAAATTGCAAGTGTATATTTGAATCGCATACGAACAGGCATGAGGCTGGCTGCTGATCCTACTGTAAAATTTGCCATGAAAGATTTTGGATTGAAGCGAATATATTTTAAGCATCTTGCATACACGTCTCCTTATAATACATACCGAAATTTCGGCTTGCCCCCCGGCCCCATTTGTACCCCCTCAATAAAAACACTGGATGCGGTTTTAAATGCTCCATCCACTGATTATTTATTCTTTGTAGCTAAACCTGATTTCTCAGGGTACTCAAATTTCGCTAGAAGCTACCAGGAACATATGAGATTTGCAAAGGCATATCAACGGGCACTGGATAGCATTATAATACTAAGACGGCAAAATCAAAATTAATACCCTTCAAGGCTTAAGGTAGAACCTTTTATAATTATTAAAAAAATTAAACAAGGTTAAATGTTACATCATCTATAAAGTTTTTACTTGCAATTTTTTATTGCTTTTCTTTTAAAGTATTTATTTTACATTGAATTCTGTTATAAAACTTAATAATACCGGCCTTGACTAAATTTGAACGCATAATACTCTCTGCTCATCCAGTTAATTATTTAACAGAAAAAAGCAAGAAATGGATTTTACCCGGCTTTCAGGGTGTACCGCTTTTTGATGTACTAAGCTTTTTTCGAAGACAAATTAAAACACACGGTTTAACTGAAAGAGCTTCATCCGTTTCCTTTAATTTTCTAATGTCCATTCCTCCTGCATGTCTTTTTTTATTTACACTGATACCTAACCTTCCATTTGTATCAAAAAATACTTTAAAAAGCCAGATACATGTACTGTTGGATAGTGTAACACCTTCAAAAGCTCATGACCACACTTTGCGTGATTTTATTTATACTTTAATTGATTCAGCTAAGGTTGGCTATATTTCTTTTGGGCTTTTACTTGCGCTGTTTTTTGCATCAAATGGAATAATGGGATTAATGCGTTCTTTTGACAGGGATTATATCGGTTTTTCAAAACGTACCACATTACAAAAAAGATGGACAGCAATAAAATTAACCGGCCTTTTATTTTCGCTTTTTTTAATCTGCATTATTTTAATGATAAGCCAAAGCAGTGTGCTTACATGGATTGGGGTAAAAAATGATTTTATAAAAGAATTAATTGTTTATGGCAGATGGCTTCCAATATTTGCATTGCTTTTTTATTCATTTGCCTTCATATACAAGTATGCCCCTAAAACACAAAAAAAATGGCGGTTATTATCACCGGGTGCCATATTCGCTACCCTTTGCAGCATTGTTTTTTATTGGGGTTTTTCTTCCTTCGTAAATAGCTTTGACAGGTATAATATTTTATATGGATCATTGGGAACTGTAATTGTTTTAATGATCCTGGTTTTCTTAAATTCGCTTGCCATATTAATCGGATTTGAGCTTAATGTAAGTATCAATTCGTTAAAATCTATTGCAGAAAAAAGAAAGGCGGACGAAAAGCCCTCTACTTCTACATAAGCGGTAATTCTTCACAGGAATTTTATTATATTCGCCCTAAGTTTTTCATATGAAAAAGAACATCGTCGTTTTATCCTTTGCAATTATTCTTATACTAATATTGGCTGCCTTTACCTTTCCCCCAAAGGAACCATTTTCAGCAGCGGGTGTTCTTCCTATTGGCAGTGATTTGCCTAAAGCAGATATTAAAATGAAAGATATCGGTGATGAGGATATCAGCATGATGGATGCAAAACGAAAAAATGGCCTGTTGGTAATGTTTAGCTGTAATACATGCCCTTACGTAATAAAAAACCAGGAACGAACAAAGGCGATCTGTAAATATGCTTTACAAAATAATATAGGTGTAATTCTTTTAAATCCCAATGAAGGCCAGCGGACTGATGATGACAGCTTTGAGGCAATGCAGTTGTATGCTAAAGATCAAAATTATGAATGGTATTATGTAGTTGACAAAAACCATGAAATAGCAGATGCGTTTGGCGCTAACAGAACGCCTGAGAATTTTTTATTTGATAAAAACTTAAAATTAGTATACCACGGTGCCATCGATGATAATCCAGGTGATGATTCCAATGTAAAGCATGAACATTTAAAAAACGCCATGAATAGTTTACTTTCTGGTAAAGAATTAGCGGTAAAAGAAACCCGTAGTGTAGGTTGTTCAATTAAAAGAAGGAGATAAAATTTATATTCAAAGTATCATTTAATCCTGATTGCAGTTATAGCTATATGCAATTCTTTTTCCAGCTCTTCCGGTTTTAACTCGTCTTCAAAAAATTTCCTATAACCCGTTTTAGGGTTAATTATCAATGTTGCGGGAATTCCGCCTGACCATGCTTTATCTATCCTGGGGCAAAAATAATCTGCATCGGTTTCATTAAGCCATACCACCTGGCTGGTATATTTTTTCTTTTTTGCAAATGCAGTTAAAGTTTTAGGGTATAGGCTTTTTAGGTCTAAGCTTACCAGTAGTAGTTTTACTTTTTGGTTTTTATATTTATTTACAGTGGTTTCAAAATAAGGAATTTCTGTATTACATGGCTTGCAAAATGTTGCCCAAAAATTTATTACCAGTATTGAATCGGATTTAGAAACATAATCCTGCAGATTTGTTACTTTCCAGGATTGTATAGTTTGAGCATTCGTTATTAAAGCTCCTGAAAATAAAAGCAATACCAATATACTTTTCAAAATTTTCATTCTGCAAAATACATTGTAAAAGTTCATTAATACATTGATTTAACAGTTTTGTGCTTTGCACATTTCAATTTACTTTCGCAACAAAATACTCAGTAAATCATAAACCTGATGCCTTCAGACAGGTTATAAAATCATAATTGATGGCATACGATGTAATAGTTTTAGGAAGCGGACCCGGTGGATACCCTGCTGCTATAAGGGCATCACAATTGGGCAAAAAGGTTGCAATAGTAGAAAGAGAAAGTCTTGGTGGAATTTGCCTCAACTGGGGTTGTATTCCTACAAAAGCCTTGCTTAAAAGTGCACAGGTTTTTGAATATGCAAAGCATGCAGCTGATTATGGGATTGAAATAAATGATCCAAAGCAGAATTTTGAAAAAATAATAAAAAGAAGCAGGGGTGTTGCTGATAAAATGAGTAAGGGTATTCAATTCCTTATGAAAAAAAATAAGATTGATGTGGTAATGGGCACGGGAAAATTACTTGCTCCCGGCAAACTGGAAGTTACCGGAGGAGATGGGAAAAAACAGATTCTTGAAGCCAAAAATATTATTATAGCTACAGGGGGAAGAGCCCGGCAGCTTCCTTCGCTACCAATAGATGGCAAAAAAATAATTGGTTACCGAGAAGCCATGGTGTTGCCGCAACAACCTAAAAGCATGCTGGTGGTGGGTTCTGGTGCAATCGGATCTGAGTTTGCATATTTCTATAACAGCATCGGAACAAAAATTACCATTGTAGAATTCTTACCAAGAATTGTTCCTGTGGAAGATGAGGATATTTCCAAAGAGCTTGAAAAGCAATTTAAAAAACAAGGTATGGAAGTATTAACAAACAGCGAGGTGCTTAGTGTTGATATAAAAGGAGATGGGATAAATGCAAAGGTAAAAACAGCGAATGGAGAAATTAACCTCAAAGCTGATATTGTATTGAGTGCAGTTGGTGTTGTTGCAAATATTGAAGGTGTTGGTCTTGAAGAATTAGGTATTAAAATGGATAAAGGAAGAATTGTAGTTGATGCTAATCAGCAAACAAATATTCCGGGCATTTATGCAATTGGTGATTGTACACCTAACCAGGCATTGGCGCATAAAGCAAGTAAAGAAGGAATAAATGCAGCTGAACATCTTGCCGGCCATAAGCCGGAACCGATCGATTACAATAATGTTCCCGGCTGTACATATTGTTCTCCCGAAATAGCTTCTGTGGGCCTTACAGAAAAAGCGGCCAAAGATGCAGGTTACGAAATTAAGGTGGGCAAATTCCCTTTTATGGCAAGCGGTAAAGCAAGTGCTTCCGGCGCAACAGAAGGATTTGTAAAAGTGATTTACGATGCAAAATATGGTGAGTTTTTAGGCTGTCATATGATTGGTAACAATGTTACCGAAATGATTGCAGAAGCAGTAGTAGCACGTAAATTAGAAACCACCGCCAATGAAATACTGAATGCCATTCATCCTCATCCTACAATGAGTGAAGGATTGAAAGAGGCAACAGCCGTGGCTTATGGAGAAGCAATAGATGTATGAGTTACGGGTTACAAGGTTGAGGGTTACGAGTTACGGGTTTGCAATTTATTATTAGGTTTTAAATAATCCGCAACTCGTAACTCAAAACCCGACACCAATTAATATCCACTTCCAAATACCCGGCGGAGTATTTCGGTAACCCTTTTAGCAGGATCTCTTCGTATTTGTTGTTCCTGCAATCCGATGTGATAAAATAATCCACTTAACGCTTTTTCAGTTACATAAGCGCCAAGATCAGTATTAATAGGTGTTCTGCTAAACCTGTTGTAGATTGAAAATACATCATTCCAGTATTTAGTAGCATCCACATTATTTAATGATCGATCTATTACCGGACGAAAAGCACCTATCAATTGCTGTGTAGTAGTTCTTTTTAAATATTCAGTTGCCGCAAAATCACCTCCACGTAAAATGCCTGCAGCATCCTGAATTGTCATCTGCTGTATGGAGTTCCATAAAATATTCCCGACATATTTTGAAGCATCTTCGGCGGCCCTATTCATTGATAGTATTGCCCTGTCAACAGATTTTCCAAACCCTACATCTCTTAATGTTTTCTCTACTTTTTGTGCTTCGGGCGGCATAAGTATCCTTATAATATCATCTCCAAAAAAACCATTTATTAAAGAAAGTCTTTTTGTGGTAGTATCTGAACCTACCCGCAATGCTTCTTTAAGACCTGAGATGATCTCTGTATTACTCAATCCACCTGTACCCATACCACCTATACCGGGAACAGAACTTAATATTTGTTTTGCAGTATCACATCCCGAGAAAGTAAATGCAATGAAAGAAAGTATAATAAAATTCTTTTTCATAAAATAAGGTTTTGTTTAATTTAATACATATTTCAACTAAGATGCCAATACTAATAATTAAGGTTGTACCAAAATGTAAATTATATCATAATTCTCAACAGATATATTTTATTAACCACCTTACAAATACCTACATTTGAAAAATAAATTTATGCTGAAAAACATTATTAAAGCTTCAGGTTTATGCATAATACTGGTTTTATGTAAACTGATTGCATATGCTGATGAGGGAATGTGGCTGCCGCAATTGCTGCAATCACTCAATGAAAAAGAGATGAAAAAGTTAGGCATGAAAATCAATGCCGCCGATATTTACAATATTAATAAAGGAAGTTTAAAGGATGCCATTGTTAACCTTGGGGGATGCACTGCAGAAGTTATTTCTGATAAAGGCCTGTTGCTTACAAATCACCATTGCGGTTTTGATAAAATTCAAAATCACAGCAGCCTGCAAAATAATTATATAAGAGATGGATTTTGGGCAAAAAATTTTTCTGAAGAGTTAACTAACCCCGGGCTTACCGCAACCTTTATTATTAATATTGAAGATGTAACGGAAGCAATAATCAAAAATCTTATACCCGGAATTAGTGAAAGAGACAGACAATCAATTGTAGATAAAAATATTGCTGAAATAAGAAAAACAAAAACAAGAGAATCATACCAGGATGTTATAATACGGCCGTTTTTTGAAGGAAATAAATATTATTTATTCATCACTGAAACGTATAAAGACATTCGTTTGGTAGGCGCCCCACCATCTTCTATTGGAAACTTTGGAAAGGATACTGATAACTGGATGTGGCCCAGGCATACAGGCGATTTTTCACTTTTTCGTATCTATGCCGGAAAAGATAATAAACCGGCCCCGCACTCAAAAGATAATATTCCTTATAAACCAAAGCGGTCCTTAAATATTTCACTTGATGGTGTAAAAGAAGGAGACTTTACAATGGTGTTCGGATTTCCCGGACGAACCTTTGAATACCTGCATTCGGCAGCCGTAAGACAGATCATGAAAATACTTGATCCTGCAAAGATTGCTATAAGGGAAAAAGCATTACACATTCTGAATGATGCAATGCGAAAAGATGAGCAGATCAAAATTCAATATGCATCCAAATATGCCGGTATTGAGAATGCTTATAAAAAATGGATAGGTGAAGTTCAGGGATTAAAGGGAAAAGATGTTATAAGTAAGAAAAAAAGATACGAAGCAGAATTTCAAAGAAGGATTATGGCTAATACTGCATGGAATAATAAATATGGCAATTTACTAACAGAACTTGAAGCCGCTTACACTGTAAATGATTCTTTTGCACTGGCAAGAGATTATTATAATGAGATCATTTCAAAAATTGAATTATTTACTGCTGCTGACAAGTTGAATTTGCTGGTTAATACTTACGAAAATAATGGAGAGCAAGCCTATCTTAAACAGAAAATTGAAGTAAAATCTGCGATTGATTCTTTTTATAATGAATTTAATACATCACTTGATCAGCGGGTTTTTGAAGCATTAATGGAAATGTATTTGCAAGATCAAAATGAAAAATATATATCCCCTGTTGTACAAAAGATGCTTCTGCAAAATGAACGTGATTATAAAAAACTTAGCTCGGCTGTTTATTCCAAATCTATTTTTGCAAACCCTGCCAGTGCCAATAAAATATTTGACATGCCGCCGCAGGAAGCTGTTAAAGCAATAAAGAACGACCCGGGAATGCAACTGCTTACTGAATTGCAAAAATCGTATGCAGGCAGTGTCACCTCAGTATTAACAGGCCAGCAGGCTACAATCAGCAGTTTACAACGCATGTATATGCAGGCACAAATGGAAGTATTTCCTGAGAAAAAATTCTATCCTGATGCAAACAGTACTTTGCGGGTTACTTATGGCACGGTAAAAGGTTACCAGCCCAGGGATGCGGTAAAATACAATTATTATACTTACCTGGATGGTGTACTGGAAAAGTACAAACCGGGAGATTACGAATTTGATGTTCCTCAAAAGCTGATTGACCTGTATAAGAAGAAAGATTTTGGCAGGTATGGCGTAAATGGAAAACAGCCGGTATGTTTTATAGGATCAAATCATACTACGGGCGGCAATTCCGGAAGCCCGGCGTTGGATGCTTATGGAAACCTGGTGGGGTTAAACTTTGACAGGGTTTGGGAGGGAACTATGAGCGATATAAGTTATGACCCTGATATATGCAGGAATATTATGGTTGATATACGATATGTTGTTTTTATAATTGACAAATTTGCCAATGCTCAAAATATAGTAAGTGAATTACAATTTGTAAAGAAAAAATAATAAATAACTTATGCTTAAAAGAATTCTTACTATGGTTTTGTTATCTATGCTTGCTGCTTGTAATACTGAAGATTCTTCAAATGATAATACAAATCAGGTAAATGCTATACCTGCACCACAACCTATAACTTATACAATAGATGCAGTACTGCCTCATGATTCAGGAGCCTTTACGCAGGGCCTGCAGTTTTATAATGGCAAATTGTATGAGGGAACCGGACAACTAAAGGAATCAAGTTTACGAATTGTAGATCCAACAACGGGAAAAGTGGAAAAGAAATACCTGATACCCGATCCTACAATTTTTGGAGAAGGTATCACCATTTTTAAAAATAAAATTTACCAGCTAACATGGGAGAATCATAAAATATTTGTGTATGATCTTAATAATATATCTAAACCTGTAAAAACGTTGGATTGGCCGTATGCAGGCTGGGGAATTACCAATGATGGTAATAGTTTAATAATTAGTGATGGAAGCGATACCTTATACTATGTGTTACCCGATGAAACGAATAATACAATGAGGCAATTGAAAATTATTACAGTGGCTGACAACACAGGTACATTGGATAGCATAAATGAACTGGAATATATTGACGGACATATTTATGCAAACCGTTGGCAAACAGATCATATTTTAAAAATTGACACAGCCAGCGGTCATGTAGTTGGCAGAATGGATCTTACCGGTATACTAACTCAATATGCTGCTAAGGATATTAAAGCGGATACAGATTATTTAAATGGTATTGCTTATGACAGCACATCCAAAAAATTATACATTACCGGCAAAAGATGGCCAAAGATGTTTGCTATACGGTTGAATCAATAGTATTGCTGCAATATTGCAAAAACAACAGCCCATATGCAAAAACAACAAAACATAATTGATTGTTATAATAAAACAGCAAAAAATTATGCTTACAAGTTTATTGATGAATTAAATAAAAAACATCTTGATAGAATTTTGCTGAAACGTTTTGTGGATGAGAATATTCAAAAAGAAAAGCTTATTGATCTGGGTTGTGGCCCGGGACAAACCACAAAATTTATTGCTGACCAGGAACTAACAGATATTATTGGCATTGATATCTCTGAGAAAATGATAAATGAGGCAAGAAAACTCCATCCGCATTTGGCGTTTGATACAGGCGACATGTTAAATATGAAATACCGGGATCTAACATTTGGTTCTGCAATAGCATTTTATTCTATTGTCCATTTTAATTATAAACAAATAAAAAAAGCTTTTAAAGAGATTAAAAGAATTTTAAAAGAAGACGGGCATTTCCTATTCTCCTATCATGTGGGTGAAGGTGTCGTTCATATGGAGGAATTTCTTGAACATAAAGTAAACATTGATTTTTATTTTTTTGATACATCAAAAATTATTGAAATAGTACAGGAAACAGGTTTTGAAATAATAGATGTAATTGAAAGACAGCCTTACAAAGATGTTGAATATCCAAGTAAACGTGCTTATCTGTGGATAAAGAAACCTAAGTAACTCTGTGTTACTTTTATTCAATTCAATCAAACAGATGAAGTAGTGATTCCACTTATCCGTCAATCCCCATTTTACGGGTAAGGTCTTTAAACCTTGGATCTATTCTTAACTCTTTTAGCATCGGATATCTGATACAGAAGATCATACCTAAGCAGGCAATACCAATACGCTCTTCATAAGTTTTATTAAGGTAATGGAATGCCTTGTCAAAATCTTTTAATCCTGAATATAGAAATGCATAATCCATGTGCAGGATAGTTCCCGGCTCGTCTCTTTCTCTTTGCTTGATTTTCTCCAGGCATTCGAGTGCTTTGTCAGTATAGCCCGCTGCTGCATAAGCATGTCCTAATGAACTAAGTCCTTTGAGAGGATTACCTATGAGCGTATGATATTGCTCGAAATCTTTCACGGCTTTTTCATATTCACCTTTTGCCAAATGGATCATTCCTCTACCTTCGAAGGCACGACGGAATATTGGATCCATTTCAATTATCCTGTCATACTGTTCCAGAGCCTCTCCAAATCTTCCGGCAAATGAATAAGCATCAGCAAGGTTACTCATTAGCGGCAGCGAGAGGGGATCAAGTTTAACAGCCTGCTCCATTTTTTCTATAGCTTTTGTAAAATCACCTTTTGCGATCAGAAACCAACCATGAACCTGGTTAATAAGTGATGAATTAAGACAAAGGCTTAATGCTTTATTTAATGAGACTTCAGCGCCATCAAAATCCCAGTTATGAAAAAATTTAATAGTGGCAAGCGAAAGATGTGATTCAGCATGATTGGGATCAAGCTCGATAGCTTTCAATGTATAATCTTTTGCTTTTGGATATGCTTCTGAAGGCGGTATTAATCCTGTAGAACCCATAAAAGAATAACAAAATGAAAGTGCAGAATATGGTAAAGCAAAGTCAGGATCTAGTTTGATAACCTCTTCAAAAATCGTTATAGCTTTTTTTATGTCTTCAGGATTTGACCTGTTCCAGTGATAACGCGCCTTCAGGTAAAGATTGTAAGCCTCAATATTATCTGTTGGCGGTTTTATCATATGCTCTTTCGCTTCTTTATTCCTTGCAAAATCATCTTTAAGTCGTTTAACTATCTTAAGCGATATCTCATCCTGTACCTGGAATATATCTTCAAGATCGCTGTCATACACTTCTGACCATATATGATATCCGTCGGCAGTATTTATGAGTTGTGCCGTTATTCTTATTTTTTTTCCTGCTCTGCGTACACTTCCTTCCAGCACTGTTGCTACGCCCAATGCTACTCCAATATTCCGTACATCTTCATTTTTCCCTTTAAAGGAAAAGGATGAAGTACGTGCTGTCACCTGTAATCCTTCTACCCGTGTAAGCGCATTAAGAATTTCTTCAGAGATACCATCACTGAAATATTCATTTTCAGGATTTGCACTCATATTAACAAACGGAAGTACAGCAATACTTTTTTCATTTCCGGCTTTTACATTAATTTGGGAAGATGTGGGAACAACAAGTCCTTCATTTGCAATTGCATAAATGCCAACCTGCCGTTTCACGTTTTTTAAATGGAAATTTCCGAGAAGAGCAGTTTTTATTTCAGTTTGATTTTTTACTTCATCAAAAACCTTATCAGAAATGAGGACAGCACCTGGTAAGGATAATGCTTCAATACGTGACGCAAGATTTACGCTGTCACCATATACACCCTCGTGATCGTAAACTATATCACCGGAATGTATCCCTATCCTCAACGATACTTTAGGTTCTTTTTGTAATTCTTTTTGAATAGCGATTGCTGCATTTACAACATCAATAGCGCTTGAAAAAATACTCAGTGTACCATCACCGAAATACTGGATGATTTTTCCATTATGGCCAGGAATAAATTTTTCCAACGTTTGCCTCTGTCGATCTCTTAATATTTTTGCTTTCTCTTCATTCTCTCCCATTAAGGCAGTATAGCCTGTCATGTCAGCAAACATAATTGCGGCAAGCTGTCTCACCCGCTGCGGTATGTGCGGATCAATTTTCTCGGTTTGCATTAAACCAGAATTAGTGAGGAAATAACTATTACATTTCAAATTTAAAGCAAAAAGCGGAAACGTTGGCGCTTCAATTTGTAACTTCATCAAATTATATACAATAATGTCCATTATAAATTTCGAATTCAAAGCAAAGACCACTGAATTAAATAAGTTGGAAAAGAAACTATCAGAGCTCAAACCCACTTTTATTGGAGAAGACAATCAAACTGACACTTACTTTAATGTAACCAAAGGCAGATTAAAACTACGGGAAGGAAATATTGAAAACTCCCTTATTTATTATGAAAGAAAAAACACGGCGGATGTGAAACAATCGGAAGTTTTATTATATCAACACAATCGTGCCCTGCCTGTCGGACAGGCAGGCAACAGCTTGAAGGATATTTTAATAAAGCTTCACGGAATAAAAATGGTAGTAACAAAAAGGAGAAGGATATACTTTATCGACAATGTAAAATTTCATTTTGATACTGTTACCGGATTAGGAACATTTATAGAAGTAGAAGCGATAGATACAGATGGGAGCTTAGGAATTGAAATACTAAAGGAACGGGCAAATAAATACGCAGCGTTTTTTAATATTAAACCTTTGGACTTTATCGCTCTGTCTTACAGCGATCTTATTTTAAAAAAAATTTAATAAATATCTGCTACTATTATGCCCTTTTAAACAAAGTGCCAATTACCAAAAGCAGAAAGCCGATCATTACTAAAATAAACTTGTATTCGGTTAAATAATTAACCGGAGTTAAATGACCTACAATGCCTAAAATGCCGAGAATTACTGCAAGTACCCAAAGCAGTTGGGTTGGTGCTGAAAGTTTCATGTTGTAAAATTTAATGGCTAAAGTAAGGAAACTATCTCACTCGTATTTGATTAAAAATTATTATCGCAGGATTTACCTCCCATCCCCGTCAAGCATATTACCAATTCCCCCTAATATACTTCCCTCCTCTTTTCGATTATAAGTTCCGTATGCCAATATCCTGGAGGCCAGCCTGCTTATAGGTAGTGATTGTATCCATACTTTTCCTTGGCCCGATAAAGTAGCAAAGAAAATGCCTTCGCCGCCAAAGATTGTATTCTTTATACCACCTACAAATTCAATGTCATAATTAACGGAACTTGTAAATGCAACAAGGCAGCCAGTATCTACTCTTAATTTATCATTATGAGATGTAGTTCTTTCTATAATTGTTCCTCCTGCGTGAACAAAGGCCATTCCATCACCTTGCAACTTCTGCATTATAAACCCTTCCCCTCCAAACAAACCTGTGCCCAATTTTCTTTGAAATTTCAATACCTACGCTAACGCCTTTCGCAGCACACAAAAAAGCATCTTTCTGGCAAATTAGTTTTCCACCAATCATACTAAGATCAATAGGAATTATTTTACCGGGATATGGAGAAGCGAATGTTACCCGTTTTTTTCCTGACCCGGTATGCGTATAGGCGGTCATAAAAAGGCTTTCACCTGTAAGCATCGTGCAGGCCAAATTCATGCTGCACTTTACTAAGTACTTCTTCAGAAGGCTCATGTAATCCTATCCACACGAATTGGTTGCTGGCTTTAAGCACTTCATGAACATCATTAAGCTTAACATCGGCAATACGCCTGCCCGATGAATACGCTGCACAATTAATGATCTCTTTCATTCATTTATTTTGAAATAATGAATACAGGTTAAAAGAAAAATGTTTAAAACTAAATGAAAAATTAGTTTTTGTTTTAGAATTAATGCGTTACAATATAAATTACAGAGCTGCATCTTTCGGTATTAAATAGTGCTTTACAATTGGAGATGTATCCATTCCACATAGCGCTAAGAAAATTGTTTTTACCATTTTTGTATTTTTCACTTAACATACTTACATAAAAACTATCGTACCACATCGGCTTTATTTCTTTTAACTGCAAGCCATGTTTTAATAATAATTGTGTAATTGATGCCGGAGAAAAATGATACAAATGACGGGGAACATCGTACCCGGCCCAAAATTCCTTATAAATTTTTTCATCATAGCAAGTGTAATTAGGCACAGCAACAAATAAAAAACCGGTTGGCTTTAATACCTTTTTTAATTGACCGATATACAAATGCAGGTCATGAATATGTTCCAATACATGCCACAAAGTAATGGCATTAAATGATGCAGGCTGTAAATTGAAAAGCTCTTCCGAGGGTTTTAAACTTAAACCATACAATTTGTTAGCATTTTCCCGGGCAATATCGTCAGGCTCAAGTCCTGTTACTTCCCACTGAGATGATTGCATTGTATGTAGAAATGCACCGGTTCCGGCACCCATATCCAGGATCCTTCCGGAAGGAAGCTTAGTATAATTTTCGATTAAATTCCTTTTGCTTTTTAAAGTTCTTTTTCTAACATAATGATATAATGAATTAATTAGTCCTTTTTTTGTATCACTATGAGAAATATAATTCTCTGATTTATAATATTTTTCTATTTCATTTTTGCCAGGCACATTTTGCGTAAATCTTAAAGCACATGAATCACACTGCCATATCTCAAACATCTTTTCTGAAACA
This sequence comes from Chitinophagales bacterium 65-1, assembly GCA_002050465.1. GTDB lineage: Bacteria > Bacteroidota > Bacteroidia > Chitinophagales > Chitinophagaceae > Ginsengibacter. Next base: position 10,667 of record MWYX01000055.1, on the reverse strand, counting down.
GTATGATCTTTTACAGATAAAGCATTTTGTATATTTTTTCCATTACAACACGGGCATACCGAATAAATGATCATCATTTCAGTTTGCTGCAAAGAAAATATAAAATTACCATTACAGAAAAGTCTTTGTAATGGACGTTTTCAATGTATTATAGAATAATTAATTATTTACCCGGAAGTTTATATGTAGCGCCAGCCGAATCAATTATAAACTTATGTTGATTTCCCATATTTGACCGTGATAACCTATGATCTTTAAAATGATAGAAAAGCATAACAAGTCCCAGGGCAAAAAGAATTAACGCCCAAATCCCCCAATGAGATTTTTCTACTACAACATCTTGCGGAACTGTTGCGTCTTCCTGCACCACAGCTTCATCCGGAATATATAAAGGTTGTTTGCTTTTGTAAACATTGTCAACAGTAAGCGGTTGAAGAAAATCAGAGCCTTTTTCGTTTTCAAATATTATTTCGCCATCAGCACTCTTTTGTATAGATCCGAGGGTTTCGAAATGTAACTTTTCTCCTGCATTGATCTTTTCTTTCCAATCTTTACAAAAATTATTTAATAGATTTTCTGCGTCCGCCTGCCCGATTTGCTTTTGAACAGCAATGTATTCTGTGAGACCAGGAGATGTTGAATGATCTTCTTTTTTAAATATAATGTTTTCAGAAGGTGGCAGTATCCGGCTGTTATCAGTATCCGCAGCTGCTGGTGTATATATAACCTGTAGAACACCAATGGTCGGTAAAATACATTCTTTGTTTTGCAGTAAATAAGATGTAATGAGTGAATGCATATCAGGTTGCAAAATACATTATGCAATTAATATCACGCAAAGTCCGCAAAAGGATATAAACCATAAGACACAACTAAGAAAATATTGCCTCTTATTTTTCTTTACGTCTTTGCGTGAAATCAGAGGAATCAAAAATGAGCTATAATGCCTCCTATAACATTTAAACCGTAAACAGGATAATTATTAAATCTTTGGTATTTATTATCGAGGATATTATTAAAATCCAACCAGGCACTAAATTTTTTATTGATCTTAAATTCCCCACCGGCGCTAAAATCTGTACCTTTTAATTTTATTTCACTATTATTTTTCAAAAGCGCAGGCGCTCCTGAAAATGCGAACAAATCAGCCTTCAGTAATACCTGTTTAAAAGCATTCCACCGGAAAGACCCGGTAAGTTGTAATGGGATCAAATGCCATGCATTGGCATTGTCTTTTAATCCTGTATAAGTATTCACATCCAATGCAGCTGTAAGTGTAAACTTATCCTGGCTGACTAAGCTCATATCGCCATGTAACTGAAGTGCATTCATTTTACTTTCATTCCTGATAACAAAACTTTTACCATCATTAAAATCATTCACAAACAATGGCATATTATTATACGTTACAAAAGCAGCCTTGGCATTAAAACTGAAATGCTTACCGAGCGTTGCTTTAACACCGCCATAAAATTGAACCTCTTTAGTGTTCAATAAAAAAGATGGGTCGGCCATGTAAGGATTTAGCAAACTCAATGAACGGAAACTGTTTTTTATAAACCTTCCAACCCAACCGGCCTGTACAATCAACACTTTCTGTTGCAATTGGGCTTCTCCATAAACGTTTGGCAGAACACTTAATTTGCCATTATCCCAGCTGGGCGTTACACCTCCATGAAAAGTAAACCTGTCAGAATAATAAACAAGTTCAGGAGCAATCTGGAACAAGTTATTTGAGATACTTGTATTAATCGCAGTTGTCTTGTTGGCAAAATTTGTGATATCAGCCCTGGCTGCCACTTTTACTGAAACAGATTCTCCAAATTTTTTCTCTACGGGTGCCTCTAAAATTAAGGTACTTTCAGTTACCTTATTTTCTCTTGAAAAAATATGCGCTTCTGCATTAGGATTATAGTTTATATGCATATCATTCACTGCAATATTTCGTAAGCCTCCTGCAACTGTAAAATCCTGGTATCTTCTGCTAACACTATCTTTATTATAACTATGCAGTTCATGGTCGTAACCATATTGGTAATATTGTCTGGCATCAATTCCGGCACGTACATACATTTCATTTTTTGCAGTGAAGAAACTTCCGGTTCCTTTCAACTGCATTTCACTAAAATTTTGATTGGTTATTTTCCCTTTGGAAGAAATATAATTTCCATAAAGATTTACAATACTTGATTTGCCATCACCAAAGCTAACAGCAGCAGCAATGTAAGGAGTTGTATAATTTCCAAAACCTGCTTTTACATAATTTCTTATACCAAGCTGCAAACCTGTGTCCTGCGATAGCGTAAGCGGTTTTAAAGAGATTGGCTGGTATGCAAAAAATAAATTCTGAGCGGGAATATTATATACCAATGCCGGCCTTGAAGTGTCGGCTGCAAGCGGGGAAGCAGATAAATTTATCTTAACTGCGTTTCTTAATACTGGTTTATACGAAGAAGTGATTTCGATGGTTTGACGTTTTGTGGTATCACGCTGGGCTGTTGCTATTGAAGCAATTAAGCAACATGCCATAAGTAAAGAGCAGATTTGATATTTGATATTTGATATTTGAAACACTATATACATTTCCTTAATATTAATTTTCTAAGTCTCCCGTTAGGGAGATTTAGATGGTTTTATTGACTTATCTTGGAATTTAATTTTTCCTCCGCCACCGCCTTATCCAGCTTTTGCTGTGCCTCGCTTTTTATTTCCGAAATAGTTGCATTATTGGCTACACTCTGGTATGTTGCTTTTGCATTGAAGTAATCTTTTTGCTGCATATAAACATCGCCTAATAAAATGTAAGCTTTAGCAACCCAGTAATCATAAGAGCCGGTAACTTTAATAACTTCCATGGCTGCTTTTTCTGAAGCAGCAAGATTGTTTGAAGTGTAATAACAATTTGCAATCTCATATCTTGCTTCTGCACCCCAGGCAGATTTATTTATTGCTGCCACCGCCTTGAATGCTGTAAGTGCCTGCTCACATTGGTTATTAGCCTGTAAAGATTTTCCCAAAACGAGATTGGCAACTGACCTGTCATCCGTACTAAGTCCTTTCTTAGTCAATAATTCCTGGGCCGCAGTATTTGCCTGCCCAAAATCTTTTGTTTGATAATAGCTTCTTACCAAACCACGCAAAGCTTCTAATTGATTTTCCTGCGTAACTGCAATCTCTCTCAACCTTGTGAAATAAGTTTTTGCTGCCGGGTAATCCTGCAATTCGAAATACGAAATTCTTGCTGCGTTTAAAGCTGATAATTCTGCATACTTACTATTTCCTTTATTAATAACAGCAGCATAACCTGCAACTGCATTTTTAAAGTCTTTGCCTTTTAAATAACATTCACTCCGGAAATAATTTGCCTGCAGCGAAAACGATCCATCAGGATAGCGGCTTAGATAATTATTAAACGCTGCAATTGCATTTGCACAATCACCAGTATTATATTTTATTTCGGCAGCAGCAAAGGTTAATGAATCAGCTTCCGTAACACTAATTGATTTACCCGAACGTCTTAAAAAATCAACATATTCATTGGGCTTTCCTTCTTCTATGTAAATGTTTTTAATGTTATCCAATGCTTCTTCAGCTTCTGCAGATTGAGGATATAAACTGATTAGCTTTTGATAATTACTTAATGCTTCATTGTTACTGTTTAGATTATAATAAGATAAGCCCAATTTAAGGTAAGTCTGTGGTTTTAAGTTATTTGCAGCCGGTAGTGATAATAATGTATTAAGATAAGGAATGGCATCTCTGAACTTTTCATCAGCCATATAAGTGTTGGCAATTTCCATGTTTGCATCCGCTATAAGATCGCTGGAGGGGTATTGTCTTGATAACGTATTTAATATCCTTATTTTTTCTGAAGAGTTTTTAATACCGGCTATCATTGCCTGCTGAAATAATGCATAATCACTTTGGGGCAATGCATTATTGATAATATTACTATACAAACTATTTGCACTGCTGTAATTCCTGCTCATGAAATAACTGTCTGCCGCTCTAACATATGCATCCTGCTCCATTGGAGTTGCCCGATTAGAAACATTTGTTGCTACCTGTTGAAAATTACTTAATGCCTGGCTATAATTTTCCTTTTTAAGGTAACTATAGCCCAGCAAATATTTTGCTGAAACAGGGCTTGCCTCCCCATGGGTGATGGGAGCACTTTGTAAATATGCGGTTGCATAATTAATAGCTTCATCATAGCGCCCCTGCCTATAAGCAATCTCGCCTTTCCAAAAATTAGCATAAGGCAACATTCTACCTGCATTAGGATCCCGTAATATTTTGGTGAGTAATTCATCTGCACTCCTAAGCTGTTGGTCGTTAATCAACTCTGTTGCAGTACCATATAAAATTCTGGGATATATCTTTTGCATAGCAGGTGTAGGCCTGTCAAAAGATTCATACAAAGCAAGTGCATCTTTAAAATTGTTTGTATTGGATAATATGTTTACTAAAATTTCTTTCGCCTCAGTTGAATAGGTGGAAGCAGGATATAGGTCTGTAAACTCTTTCATACTATTCAATGCAATATCCTGGTACCCTAACTCATAAGATAATTTAGCATAATTGAATCTGGATATTTCCTGTTGTTTGCGATTGCTGTTATTATTGGCGCTGTATTGAAAGGCATTTCGGGCATTTGCTTTTTGATTGGTTCTTATATAAAGGTCGCCTAACAGGTACATTGAATTTTGCCCCAGGGAATCCTGCTCATTACTCAATTGCTTAAATCCTTCAATTGCTTTGTCAACCTGGTTTGCCTCGTAATAGGAATAACTTAACTCGTATAAAATTTCTTTGGAAACCTTATCTGTATTGTTTACATACGCTTCCAGTAATGGTAAAGCCTTTGCAAAATTTCTCTTTTCAAAATATATCTGACCAATCAATAAATTTAATTCCTTCTGATAAAATGAATTTCCTCTTTTTAAAATCTCTTCACCATAACGCAACGCTTCATCCTTCTTTCCCTGGAAATAATATATTTCAGCTATGTAATAGGGTACCAGCCCTACATATTGTTCCTGGTTTTCTATCAATTTAAAAGCCTTTAATGCTTCTGCATAATTTTTATCCCTGTAACTGATATAGCCATAATAATAATTTGCAGGATAATAGTATTTATTATTTGGTAACTGGTGAATCTCATTAAATAATGGCTTTGCCTGTTCATACCTTTTTAAATTAAAGTAAGAATATGCCAGTTCAAATTTTGCATTGGCTATCTCTTCATTACTTAAATTATCATAACCGGCCCGCTCATAATACGTAACGGCATTCGCAAAATCGTTTCGTATAAAATAAAATTTAGCAAGATGGTAGCTCATTATCTGTTGCCGAGGTTCATTATTAGCAACCGCAATAAAGCCTTTTGCCTGTTCTTCTGCAACAGGCTGATCTAGTGCCAGGCCGCAGACGATAAAATAATATTCAATGTCCTGGTTTAAGTAGGTATGACTGCTGGCAGTGTTTTCAGGATATGTTTGTTTCAACTCTTTAAGCAATGGATAAGCCAGGGCGTATTGTTCCTTGATAAAAAAATCTTTTGCTTCTTTATAACTCCGTTCCGGATCAGTAACATTATGGTTAGCCTGGGAAAAACCAGTAAAAGATATTATAAGCAATACAGGAAGCAGAAAATGGCGATTCATTTGATTGGAATTTTATTATGTAAACCCCTGGATTTTATTGAACGAATACAAAAGTACAAAGCAATTCTCTTGTTGATTACTAATACTTAATGATAAAATAAAACTTTAAATTGCACAAGCACTGTTAATACAATTATAAAGTAAAATATTAAGAGCTGTATCCAACACTTTATAATCTTTCAGCATTCAAAAATGATAAGTAATTAATTTGTTTACTTCCGAAACACAGATACGTATACATTATGCACTAACTGACCAAATGGGTGTGGTGTATTATGGGAATTATGCACAGTTCTATGAGATAGGAAGAACAGAATCTATACGCACCTTAGGTTTTACCTATAAAGACATTGAAGCAATGGGAATTTTTCTTGCTGTAACTGATATGCATATTCGATTTTTACGTCCTGCTAAATATGATGACCTGATAACTGTGAAAACTACATTAAGAGAAATACCGTTGCATCATAAAATTATTTTTCATGGAGAAATATTTAATGAGCAACAGGAATTACTAAATACCGGCGATGTGACACTATATTTCTTAGACTCAAAAACTATGAAGCGCTCTGAAATGCCTGTTGCTTTAAAACAAAAGTTATTGAAGTTTTATTAATCGTCGAAAGGTCCCTCTCTTTGGGATGAGGCCTGCCCCAAGGACGTTCAGTCGGGCAGGGATTTAGGGTGAGGTTTTATACCCTGCAATGATCTGCTCTCCAGTTTTGGATTGCCTTCTTAATATCATCAGCCCTCAAATTTTCATCAGCAGCTCTTTGAGCCAGGGAAACAAATTCTCCATCAGCTGCAAATCTTAAGGCGATGATCTGTCCTAATCTTAACCGGCTGTCCAAACGCCTGCCAGTTAAAATAAAATGTCGAAGGTTTTCTTCAGCTCTTATAGTACGGTCCTGGGCTCTTAATGCAAATGATCTTGCATAAATGTAAAAGAATATAGTTATCAGAGATAGGCCAAATATAAGTCCGGCACCCAGAAGGTTTTCTTTAGCATCGTAAACTTTGTAAAAGTTCCAGACAGCTCCGGCTAATATTAAAGTGACCAAACCAAGAAGTACAAAGGTGTAGAGCGGAACGTATCTTCGATGGTTTTTATAATTTTGTTGTTGCATTATTTAAAAGTTTAAAGGTTTAAGACGTTTAATGGTTTAATGTTGTGAAGATATATTAAATGTTTATTCTTACATCGTACGTGCCTGTCGGCAGGCGGGCATCTTATTTCTACCTCATACATCACTTTAGTAAATCCAGCACCTTCCACATTTTTTCTCTTACAGTTGATGGGCTACCGTCAAAATTATTAATGATAAATGAAAATGTATATTCTTGCCCTTGCTTATTTTTTATGTACCCCACGTAACTTCTTACTCCATTAATATAGCCGTCTTTCATTTTAATTCCATTTATTTCCGGTAGTCCATAGTAAAAGGAGGAAAACCAGCTTTGGGTTTTTGCATATTGCATAATAGTAACCAATGCATGTGTAGTAACCCTGTTTGCCGGTGATAACCCACTGCCATCAATAATTTTTAAAGAAGACCTTTCAACACCCTTGTTGCTCCAGAAATCTTTGATAACTTCTATTCCGTCATCAGTTGAACCAATTTTATTTTTTTCATAAGAAATTGTTTTTACCAATGCTTCACCATATAAATTGATACTCTTTTTTAAAAACCAATACATGATGCTGTCAAGGGTTGGTGATGTATGTGTATAAAAAATTTGCGGTGATCCTTTTATTTTATTTTTCGTATCAAAGTAGAGTTCGTAATCACTTTCCCAATAACCGTTAATAAATAAATCATTTTGGAAAGTGTAGCATAACAAAAATCCCGGATCTGGCATGGCGCCGGATATCACAAATTTATCTTCATTAACAGGAATTGTTCCTCTTACAAAACCCATTTTTGCAAACTGCGGCAAGTAGATAAAAGCATTATCCCCACTCCCTTTTGCAGCAGAAGTAAGTTCAGAAATTAAGCCTGCATCAATTGGTGGATTAACTGAAACTATCTTTACACTATCACCAACTTTTTTTCCTGATTTTAAAATAAGATCATACTGATTTTCCCGCCAGTTTAATGCTGAAGCTCCGGCACCATAGTAATTTCCAATGTCCTGCCAAATCCATCCATCAGGGATAGTTTGAGTACTCCACTTGCGTTCATCTGCTAAAACATATCCATCAACTTTTTTTATTCCTGAGTTGCTAATTGCTTTTTTAAAAGCTGAAAGAATTAATTTTTCCTTTGTGCTCCCATAGCGCCAGCTTCCCAGAGTGGGGTCACCACTACCGATGATATAAATATTTCCTCTTAAAATTCCATTGTTAATCTTTCCATCATAACCAAGTGTAGTTTTGTAGGTGTAATCTTTGCCTAGCAATTCAAATGCAGTGGTTGCTGTTATTATTTTTTGGCAACTTGCCGGCGCTAAACCTGCCTGTTCGTTTCTCCTGTAAATTACTTTGTTGGTTTTGCTGTCAATAACTAATAAGCTGATGATTGCATGCTTAAGTTGAGAATCTGCAACCATTGTTTTTATGGCGCTGTCAATCCTCTGTGTAATTTGAGCATTACTGTTTAAGAAGAGCAATAAAAAAATCCCGCACAGCCATCGTTTCATAATAAATTAATATTGCACTAAAATAAATCATTAAATAATAATGGTGAATGCCTCAATTATAACCATCGGTGATGAACTGTTGATAGGTCAGGTTATTGATACCAACAGCGCATACATTGCACAGGAATTAAACAAAGCGGGCATTACCGTAAAACGCAGAGTAGCAGTTGGTGATGTACCTAATGATATCCAAAAGGCATTGGATGAAGATAGTAAACATTCAGAAGTCATTTTAATAACAGGCGGCCTCGGACCAACATCGGACGACATAACAAAACCATTGCTCTGCAAATATTTTAACGGCAGAATGATTGTAAATAACGATGCTCTAAAAAATGTAATATATCTTTTTGAAAAAGTTTTTAAAAAGCCTGTTACTGAAGTAAATTTAAAGCAGGCTGAAGTACCGGATGTCTGCACTGTGATTCAAAATAAAAGGGGAAGTGCACCAGGTATGTGGTTTGAGAAAGATGGAAAGATATTTGTAAGCATGCCCGGGGTTCCAAACGAAATGAAAGGAATGATGGAAGAAGTAATTGAAAAACTAAAAAATAAATTTGAATTACCTGTTATCATTCATAAAACATTATTAACTGCTGGCATTGGAGAATCAATGCTGGCAGAAGTAATAAAAGATTTTGAAGCCGCTCTGCCATCACATATTAAGCTGGCATATCTCCCGAATTATGGAATGGTGCGTTTGCGGTTAACAACTTCGGGATATGATAAAACTGCAACAGAAAAAGAAATTACATCACAGTTTGAAACACTGAAAATGCTGGCAAAAGAATATTTAGTTACAGATGAAGATGAGCCATTGGAAAAAGTAGTCGGTAAAATCATTTCTGCAAAAAATAAAACTATGGGTACTGCGGAAAGCTGTACAGGCGGTTATATTGCACACCTGATTACATCTCATCACGGTTCTTCAACATATTTTAAAGGAAGTGTAGTTAGCTATGACGATGAAATAAAGAAAAACGTACTCAATGTTTCTATGCAAACATTACAAACAGTGGTTGCTGTTAGCGAAGAAACAGTAAAAGAAATGCTGAAAGGAGCCTTGAATATTTTAAAAACAGATTATGCAATTGCTGTCTCTGGTATTATGGGACCGGATGGTGGTTCTACTGAGAAGCCGGTTGGTACAGTGTGGATTGCAGCAGGAAATGAAAACAATCATCAAACTTTAAAATTAAATTTAAGATTCGATAGGATGCGGAATATACAGGTAACAGCCATAACTGCATTGAATCTTTTAAGAAAATTCATATTGTCTGAACCATTTGTCTGAACTGGGATTTTGGGGATTACAGGATTGCCATGATTGCGTTTTCGTTATGCTTCCAACTATTCATTATTTTTGACTTCTCAAATTATTTTCCTTAATAAATTTTTAAATCATCAAATGGAAATCTCATTAATCCCACAAATCCTATAAATCATGGTTCAGACAAACATTGTAGATTTAGTAATGCCGAAGCTGGGAGAAAGCATAATGGAAGCCACCATCTTAAAATGGCATAAATCTCCCGGTGATAAAGTGGCACAGGATGAAACCGTTTTGGAAATTGCTACCGATAAAGTTGACAGCGAAGTTCCTTCCACCGCCGAAGGAATAATTGAAGAAATCCTCTATAATGAAAATGATGTTGTGCCAATTGGTAAAGTAATAGCAAGAATAAAAGTTGGCGCAGATTCAAATGCACATCAACCTTCCTCTCAACAACCATCACAATCCCAGCCTTCCAAACAGGAATACGAAGAAGCAGATGTTGTTGATAGTATTCCATATGTTCCGGCAAATACAAATACCAATTCAAATAAAAATGCAATACGTTTTTATTCTCCCCTCGTCTTAAACATTGCAGCAAACGAAGGCGTAGCTATGAGTGAATTGGAAAACATTACCGGTACCGGACAGGATGGAAGAGTAAGTAAAAAAGATATTATTCAATACATTGAGCAGAGGAAAACAGGAAGTCCTAAGCCACAAGCTGCAAGCAATGATCAGCGAAATCAAAAGCCAGTATTTCTTTCAAACAATAATAACCAACAAGAAGAACAGAACACACAACTACAAACTCATCAAGGCAACGTAGAGATCATCGAAATGGACCGCATGCGCAAGATGATAGCCAGGCACATGGTGGACAGTAAAAACATCAGCGCTCATGTTACCAGCTTTAGCGAATGCGATGTTACCAACATGGTTTTATGGAGAGAGAAAATGAAAAAGGAATTTGAAAAACGCGAAGGCGAAAAAATAACCTTCACTCCTCTTTTTGCATAAGTCATATTGTTTATTCGTTACTTTTTTTATTAAGTGGACGGTCTGTAAGCTTGCAGGCAACACATAAA
>MWYX01000014.1 GCA_002050465.1 Chitinophagales bacterium 65-1 | reverse complement strand
CACCCATCGCATGCATTAAAGAAGATTTGATCATCATGAAGAAATGGGGATATTGATCGTTTAGATAAGAAGATCTACCCTACTGTTCTTGAAGTTTTTTTCAGGATTTCCAGCTATTCTGATACATTACACCTATCACAAATATGATTATGCTAAAAGTAATTTCATCGATCACATTGGTACTTTCATTTGGTATTTATACAAATGATTGGTTAAGCAATAAGCCTAAAAAATCTAAGACCATTGCCGTCCATATCAGCAAAGCAAGTATCAGCAGTTTTTTCGTAGAGGATACTCCAGAGAGAAACTATGCAAATTATTGCGCCAGTTGCCATGGGGGAAAAATGGATATGTTCGTTGATAGGAAATGGAAACATGGAAGTTCTGAACAGGCGCTTTTCAAAGCAATTAAAGAAGGATATCCTGATGAAGGTATGCCTGGGTTTGATTCTGCTTTTACTGACAAGGAGATCAGTGATCTTGCAGATTATATAATTACCGGGATAAAAAATGTAGACAGGTATAAATTTAATGAGCCCGCAACTTCAAATATTTTTAAAACAGAATCGCTTACTATAAAACTGGATACTGTTGCCAAGGGACTTGCCGTTCCATGGGGAATGGCGTTTTTACCTAATGGAGAGATGCTCATAACCGAACGTGGGGGTAAAATGTACAGGATAACAAAAAAAAGAAAATTACAGGAAATAAATGGTGTTCCTGATGTTGTGGCACAAGGGCAGGGTGGTTTACTGGATGTGGCATTGCATCCAAAATTTAAAAATAATAACCTGGTTTATATTTCTTATTCCATTGGCAAAAAATCAGGTGATAAAACATTAGCTACTACCGCTGTAACAAGAGCTGTTTTAATTGGAAATAACTTAACCCAACAAAAAATAATCTTTGAAGCTTTGCCTTATTCAACCACAAGGCATCATTACGGCTCACGACTTCAATTTGATAAAGCCGGTTATTTATATGTTTCAGTTGGCGACAGGGGTAATCATAATGAATATGCACAGAGCTTACAAAAACATCCTGCGAAAATGCACCGTATAAAAGATGATGGAAGCATACCTGCTGATAACCCATTTGTAAATGCACCCGGCGCAGTGGCTTCTGTTTTTTCTTATGGACATCGGAATATACAGGGAATGGCCATGCACCCTAAAACAGGAGAAATCTGGACAAATGAACATGGACCAAGAGGTGGTGACGAAATAAATATTGCAGAGAAAGGTAAAAACTATGGCTGGCCGGTAATATCATACGGGTTAAATTATAATGGCACTGTATTAACGAAGTTTACAGCAAAGGAGGGTATGGAGCAACCATTATTTTATTGGATACCATCCATTGGTCCATCGGGGATGGCTTTTGTAGAAGGTGACAGGTACAAAGGATGGAAAGGTGATGTATTGGTAGGCTCCTTGCGATTTAAATACCTGAGCCTTTGCAAATTGCGTGGTAACAAAGTGGTAAAGGAAGAAATATTATTAAAAAATATCGGGAGGCTTCGGGATGTTCGCATGGGGCCTGATGGTTACATTTATGTATCTGTAGAAAACCCTGCAGGCGCTATATTCAGATTGGTGCCGGTGAAGAGCTAAGTTCAGTAATCAAACAAAAGGATCACTTCGTTTTTTATTTCATCTTTAACCATTCTCGCCAATCGTTTGCAACTTTGTCCCAATTGAATATATCATAGTTAATCTCACCATTAGGTTTTAATGGAAAGAAATTATGTTCTGTTCCAATATATGCCTTGAATGTAAAATTCTTTTTACGTTGACGAATTGTTTCCACTCTTAAATAATCTACAAAAGATACAAGACGATAGTCTTTGGTTCCATAAGTTACTAAAATAGGAATTTTCAACTTTGATAAATAGTTAATTGGCGGGGGAATAGAAAATCCATATGTTGCTTTATAACTATCTCCTTGTTTTGCAATTGTATTATTAGAATCAGCAACTATTTTTTCCCAATTCTTTATGGCATCTTCTGCATATGTAGCTGTATCCGTTTCCATTACTCTTGCCATTTCAATTATAGAAATAATTCTTCCAAATGGATTGCCACTTGAGTATATTAAATGAGTAACTTTCGGATAAACAAAAGCAATTTTAGCTGCAATGGTACTTCCTTCAGAGTGACCTGCAACAATTAATTTTGTTTTTGAAATCCAGGATTGCCTTTGCAAAAATTTAATTACTGCAATATTTCTTTGAACATAATAATCAAGTAGATTTCTTTCGATATACTTTTTAGGGAACGAGCCTGGGGAATCACTATAAGTCATATCTGAATTTAATGACCGTTCATTTATTGCAAGAGGAATGTTAGGTTTACTAATTATTGCCAAATGATATTCTTTACTTAAACTATCCGGATTAAAAGGGAATACATTATAAATTTTTTGTTTGCCTAACGAATCATATTTAATCATAAGAGGTATTGGCAGACTTCCCTGACAAAAAAGAAATAATGGTTTCAGAATATTTATTTCGTCTTTTTTTGATTTGATTAATATATCAACTGTGTCGCCTTGGTATTGCATTTGGATATGTTTAAATCCAAACTCTTCACACCGCTTATTCTGTGCGAACAAATGATTTGTCAAAAGAAAAAATGATAGAAAAATTTTGAACTTCATAATATTGCATTACTGTATTACTTCAAATTTATTTATAATTCAAAACACTTTTTATTTCTTCTCCACCGGGTTTTTAGAAGGAAAATTAGATCCTAAAAAAAATCAGCCAGTGTTTTCGAAACTGGTTCTTAATCAACCGGTTTGTTACCGGCCTTGCTATATAAACCTGTATCACCCTTTTTCCAAAGTGGTAATAAGCGCTTAACAATATCAGGATGCTTTGCGGCTATATTATTTTTTTCATAAGGATCATTATAATGATCATATAATTCTTCTGCAGGCTCTTCTTTTCTAAAATATTTTGTAAAACGATATCGCTCTGTACGTACCGTGATACCATTGCGGTAATAACTGTAGGCAACATTATTCAAGTTATTTTTTTGAGGAGTTTCTATGATCGGCATAATACTTTTACCATCCGTTTTATGCGGCATTTTAATATTGCACAATTCCATTAATGTAGGATAAATATCAATTGAGCTTACAATTTTATCCGAATAAGCGCCTTTCGTTTTTTCAGGTACTTTTATAATAAATGGGCTTCTCAATGCCCACTCAACAATGGTATGTTTGCCCCAAACTTTATTATCGCCCAGGTGCCATCCATGATCGCCCCATACTACTACAATAGTATTTTTATCAAGATCAAGCTGCTTCAACTCTGCTAATACTTTTCCTATCTGTGCATCTATATAACTTATGCCGGCATAATAAGCATGTTTTAATTTACGTGCATACGCATCAGATAATGTTCTTGATAAACCCGCCTTTTCATCACCCAGTTTATAGCTGTTAAACTCACCACTCTCCTGCAAACTTGCAACATTCACATTGTTGGGTATATCCGGCGAAGGTGTTAATGGAATTTTTGATTCATCATACAGGTCCCAGTATTTTTTTGGTGCATTAAATGGAAGATGCGGTTTAAAAAACCCTACCCCTAAAAAATATGGCTGACGTTTTACAGAAAGTTCTTTTAATTTTTTTATTGCAAGATTAGCCGTTAATCCATCCGGGTAGCTCTCATCATTTACATCTTCTTTTTCATAAGGTTTAGCTTCTCCTTTTAATTGATTGCGGTTTGTACCATTAGCATATCCGAAAAAAGCATTCCAGCCAGTTCCCCATTTTCCCGGATCAAAAAGCATTTCATTCCAACTGTTAGGTAATTCCATTTCTTTTCCTTTCGGCTGCAGGTATTTGTAAATATGTCCATCCGGCGAGTGACTTATCTTGCCGATGCCTATGGTATAATAACCATTAAGCTTTAGGTTTTCAACAAATGACTCCGGACTTGTTTTTATATTCTCTTTTTTCCTGATCTCCAGTACATCGTTTGAAAGATCAGCAGCAGTACGTGGCCACATGCCAGTTAATAAACTTGCACGGGATGGTCCACAGGTAGGCACTGTTACAAACTGGTTTTTAAAAACAGTAGCTTCTTTGGCAAGGTTATCAATATTGGGCGAATGAACTATTTTATTACCATAGCATCCAAGATCAGGTCTCAGATCATCAATTATGATAAAAAGTATATTATACTTTGATTTCTTTTTCTTTTCATTAGCATTATCAATGGTATAGCTACTTAAAAAAGTAAAAGTAACTCCGGTAAAAATTGCTAAATAAAAGATTGAAGATTTAGACATAATCAGCCGGTATTTTAAAACAAATCATTCTTTATTTTACTTTATTTACAACACTATCTTTTACACATCTGAAACCTAAGTTATTACTTCCGCTACTCACCTCTCCTTTACCGCGACTGCCGGATTTATATCGAACACAATATTCATCACTGCAAATAAATGAACCGCCACGCTGAACTCTCTTAACCATGCCAGCTTCATCAGGATCATAACTGTCTGCAGGGCCTTGTGGGTTATTGGATGGGCTATTCTTATAATAATCAGGCCTGTAAAAATCATTACACCATTCCCAAACATTACCATCCATATCATATAATCCAAAAGGATTTGGAGGAAAAGATTTTACAGGTGCAATTCCTGCAAAACCATCTTCCATTGTATTGTTATGTGGAAAATCGCCCTGGTAAATATTTGCGACCCACTTGCCGCCTGGCTTAAGCTCACTTCCCCAATAATATTTTTGAATGCCTCTCCCACCCTGTGCAGCGTACTCCCATTCAGCTTCAGTTGGTAGCCTTTTGCCTGCCCACTTTGCATAAGCCAATGCATCTTCATAACTAATATGCACAACAGGATTATTTTCCTGGCCCGCCGTTATTGTGGCACCAGGACCAAATGGATAACGCCAGCTGGCTCCTGCAACATATCGCCACCACTGCAACGGGTTATCTAAGGAAACGGGTTGAGATGGTGGAGTAAAAACACCGGAACCAGGTAGTAAATTTTCAACCGGAACTGTTGGATAATCTGCAGGGTTTAATTTTCTTTCTGCAACAGTAACATAATTAGTTTCTCTAACAAATGCTGCAAACGCTGCATAAGTTACTTCATGCTCATCCATAAAAATTCCATTCAACCTTACTGTATGACGAGGCTGAGCGTCAGGAAATGATGGATCATTTGTTCCCATTTGAAAAGAGCCGCCGGGTATCCATACCATTTTGGTTTTAATAACATCACTGGCTGGCTGAGTTTGTTTTTTCTTTTTGAGTGATTCATCTGAATGTTTATCATTATTTGTGCATGAAACCACATACAAGAAAAGAGAAGTAATTATTAAACAGGAAATTATTTTAAAATACCTGTTTATGGATATTGATTGCATTTATTGAAAGAGATTAATATTATAACCGGGCAACAAAGAATTCACCCTAACCTATAATTTACACCCCACTAAAAACTGAAAATCCGCCATCAACTGTTGTTACGCTTCCTGTAACAAATTTAGAAGCATCGCTTAATAACCACACCAGTGATCCTACAAGCTCTTCAGGATCACCAAAACGGTTAAAGGGTGTTTTATTTATCACTAATTTACCTCTTTCAGTAAGATTTCCGTCTTCAGTTGTTAACAATCTCCTGTTTTGCTCTGTAAGAAAAAATCCGGGTGCTATAGCGTTCATTCTAATTTTATCACCATACCTTTTTGCCAGTTCTACAGAAAACCAGCGGGTATAACACTCTATGGCTGCCTTTGCTAAACTATAGCCCAATACTTTTGTAATAGCTAATTGTGAAGCCATAGAAGATATATTTACTATACTTCCTCTTCCATTATTTTTAATAGCTTGCCCGAATATCTGTGTAGGAATAAGTGATCCAAACAAATTCAAATGCATTACTTTTTGTAAAGCATCCATATTTAATTGGAAAATATCCTGTTCCGGTTGAAGCATAGCCTCAGGCATATTGCCGCCGGCTGCATTTACTAAACCATTTATTTTACCAAAAGCAGACAGTATTTTTTCACATGCATCTGATAATTGCCTGGCATCGGTTACATCTGCAATTAATGCAATCGCTGAACCTCCATCATTGTTGATCTTAGCTGCTCTTTCGGCAGCAACTTTTTCATTTCTGCCTAAGATACCAACCTTACCTCCTGCCCTGGCGATTCCGTTAATAAAAGCTTCGCCTAATACCCCCGTTCCGCCGGTAACTACAATAACGTTATCATTTAGTGATGAATTATTTTTTAAATTGGTCATTCTATTTTTTTAATGTTCATTTCAATATTAAATATTATGTGTCTCATCGCATTCATTGATTTTGCAATTTCATTTTTTTACAATATCATATTCAGGTTTCCAGCTATAAATTTTATTCTGATACATTGACTCATTAGCAAGTTTTACAATTATAGATGTTTTTGCTCCTGTATATACATTGGATGAGGGCAGTTTTTTATTTTGTATGCAATCATAAAATTCTTTCAGGGCATACCATGTACCATCTTTAGTTGACCGCTCTTTTAACACAGGGATGCCTCCTTCTTTTGTCCATTCTATTTTTGTGGCCCCTGTTACGCCATCAACAATTTCTAATTCTTTTTTTGTTTTTGCTTCCGGAAAATAAAAACCTTCATTAACTGTTAATTCAACAGTGCCTTTTGTTCCTTTTATTTTAAATATATATCCTTCACGTGAATTTCCTCAAGTGGCGCCAAAGTTGCCAATCATGCCTTCTTTATATCTGAGTACTACCTGCACATTGTCAAATGTTTCGCGGCCATCTTTATAAT
>MWYX01000047.1 GCA_002050465.1 Chitinophagales bacterium 65-1 | reverse complement strand
TGAGTGGTCACAAGCGGTGAGACGTACCTTAGCGTGCCAGGATATTAAAGAGTACCTGAATTAAACCAATTAAGCATCCAAATGTTGCACCTGCTATTTTAAGGAATTGAAATTCTTTTCTTGTAATTGCCCATTACCGGTAAATTTTCCAAAGAAAAATTTCCTTTTTTATCAGTGAGCATGCCTGCAACTACAACATCTTTCCTCTTTTTGGTTACAGTATCTAATTTATTCTGTATAAGCTGAACAGAAACTGATTCTAATGGTTTGTTGGTAGTTGAATCAATTATTTTCCCATAAAATCGTCCAACATTCATACTTTGGCCACCCAAACCTCTATTACTAACGGGCATTTGTGCAAATAATGCCGACAACATTAAAAAACAAACGATGGTTAGAAAAATTCTTTTCATAATTAAAATTTTTTATTAAGCAGTTATTATTTGCTAATGTGCGGCAAAGTTGCACTAAAGGTTTAATAGAAAATAGTGAATTATGTATGAGTGGTCACAAGCGGTGAGACGTACCTTAGCGTGCCAGGATATTAAAGAGTACCTGAATTAAACCAATTAAGCATCCAAATGTTGCACCTGCTATTTTAAGGAATTGAAATTCTTTTCTTGTAATGGCTTTTAAAATTTCCTCTAATTTTTCATTTGAAAAGCGGGATACTTTTTCAACTACTACATTTTCAAGATCAATATTGGTCTTAAGCTGGGTCATGTATTGGTGCATTAACGCAGGGAACATGGTTTCCAACTCATTCATGTATGCCTCTTTTAATTGATTAGTGGTTTTTTCTCCGATGAATTTTGAAAGAATTGGGAAAACATCTCTTAATTTTTTATTAAGAAATGCATCAATATGTTTTTCAATTTCCGGTTTTAATTTGTCAAGATTATCAGTGCTGGTAATCCGTTGTTCAATATCAGCAAATGGCAAAAGTTCTGTGCTGAGCTTGCCGAGCATTTGTGCGATCTTTATTTGATTTTTTGGAAAGAACCCCTGGTATCTATATCCAAAGACGTTTTTTGGTCTGCGGGGACGAAACAGCATTTTAATTGCAAACCATATAATTCCCCATCCAATAAAGCCGGATAACAAGATGGTGATTAAATGATTATACCAATGCATAAAAGCAGGTGCAAAGAAACGCTATAAATACAGGCTGCCCAAAAATGTAATTTTTTATCAGGTATAATTTTTTAATTATTTTTGATCACTTATACGGTGGTTGTAGCTCAGCTGGTTAGAGCATCAGATTGTGATTCTGAGGGTCGTGGGTTCGAGCCCCATCATCCACCCAAAATCCTGAACTTATGTTTGGGATTTTTGTTAGTTAAGTTGAATATAGAGATATATTATCATCTTCCCTGTTATCTATTTTGCCATACATCCTTTTTATAAAACCTTTGTTAATTAAAGCTGGTACTTTCAACTATCAAATTCAATTTGTTTTATTTTTACGTATGTACAATACAATTAAATTTATTATGAGTAAAAAGTTTCTTCCAATATTATTTTTATTAATCGGAGCTGGTTTATTCTTCACATTTAAAACCATGGGGCGGGGAGATGGCAGCACCGATAATCCAAAAAGCAAAAATGAAAAAATACTTCGTAACGTAGGTATTGTTTTAGAACAGGGACATTACAGCCCAAAAAAGATTGATGATGCTTTTTCCCGACAGGTATTTAAAAGATATATTGAAGATCTGGATCCTGATAAATTCATTTTCCTTCAAAAAGATATAGAGAACTTTAAAAAATATGAAACTAAGATCGATGATGAAATTCATGGATCACCACTGGAATCATATTATTTTATAAACAACTTATATGTTAGTCGTTTAGATGAGATAATTAAAACCTATAAAGAAATTCTTTCAAAACCCTTCACATTTACTACAGATGAAACTATTGTAATGGACGGTGAAAAACGCCTGTTTCCTAAAACTGAATCAGAAAGATATGATCTGGGCAGAAAGCGCCTTAAATATCTTGTGCTTACCAGGTATTCTGATCTGGTTGATGAGAGAGAAAAAAATATTGGCAAAGATGGATATGTTGCCAAGGCTGATAGCACCCTGGAAAGAGAAGCCCGTACCCAGGTAAAAAAACAAATGGATCGGTATTTTGCAAATTTAATATCACATAATAAGCCCGAGGTAATGTTCAGTGAATTTGTGAATGCAATCACTAATACTATGGATCCGCATACAACTTACATGGCGCCTGTTGATAAACGCTCATTTAATGAAATGCTAAGTGGTACTTTTTTTGGAATAGGCGCCCAGTTAAAAGAAGATGATGGTAAAATTAAAATTGCAACTTTAGTTAATGGTATGCCTGCTTTTAAATCAGGCCAGATACAAGTTGAAGATGAAATAATAAAAATTGCACAAGGCAAAGGAGAACCTGTGGATGTAACGGGGTATTCAGTTACGGATGCAGTAAAATTAATCAGAGGTGCTACTAAGGGTTCAGAAGTGAGACTTACTGTAAGAAAGCCGGATGGCTCTATCAAAATAGTTAGTTTGTTGAGAGATAAAATAGATCTTGATGATACTTACGCTAAAAGTTATATTATAAACGGACCAAACAAGATTGGATACATTTATCTTCCTGAATTCTATGCAAATTTTGACGATCCCCAGGGCAGAAGATGTGCTGTAGATGTGGCAAAGGAAATCGAAAAACTAAAGGCTGAAAATGTTGAAGGTATAGTAATGGACCTTCGTTCAAATGGTGGAGGCTCTTTATATGACGTGGTTGATATGGTAGGTTTATTTATTGAAGATGGGCCTATCTGCCAGGTAAAAGGGCGGGATGAAAAGCCAATGGTTTTAAATGACAGGGATAAGAGCGTATTATATACCGGACCGTTAACAGTGATGGTTGATGAATTAAGTGCTTCGGCTTCGGAAATATTCGCTGCTGCAATTCAGGATTATAACCGGGGAATTGTAATAGGCAGTTCTTCTACCTATGGTAAAGGCACAGTGCAAAGAAATGTTTCTCTTGATCCGGAAGCAGAAAATGTTTTTTTCAAAAAGCCTCCCACAGATGGCCTGGGTGATATCAAACTCACATTCAGAAAATTTTACAGGGTGAATGGCGGAGCAACACAATTAAAAGGAGTTACACCTGATATTGTTATTCCTGACCGGTTAGAGTATATAAAGATCCGGGAAAAAGATAATCCTGATGCTTTAAGCTGGGATGTGATTTCAAAAGCAAATTATACCCCCTGGAACCCCGGCTATGATGTAAATTCATTAGTAAATAAAATAAATATGCAACTCAATACTGATACCTTATTTAAACAAATAAAAAATGGTACTCAGTTTCTTGAAAAAAATGCAGATAGAACCTACTCATTAAACTTTAAAAAATACAGAGAGGAGCTAAAGCAAATGCGAACAGTAGCAAAACAATTAGATACGCTTAGTAAGTTAAATGTAAACCTTAATGTAACAAATATTAAAACCGATGCTGCAACCATAGAATCTGATAAAGATAAAGCCGAAAGGAATAAGCAATTATTAAAAAGAGTTAGCGGCGATATTTATATTAATGAAACAGTCAAGGTAATGAATAACATGATAGGCCAGGCAGCATTAGCAAGAGCAAAATAATAACAGCCGAATTTAAATTGTAAGGCATCATTAGGGTGCCTTTTTTTTATTAACAACCTTTTTCAGTCAATAAAATCATTTTACTTATAACATCTACAGATGATTTATTAACCACACATCCCTGTAGTGTTACAACTATTGATCTGTCTTTATAAAATTGGTCTTTTAATTCCGGGGATATAGCTAAATTCCTGGTGACAATTGCCATTAAAGCATATAATCTTACTACTGCATTACTATGTTTAGCTAATGAGTACAATTGATTATCTGATGCTATCATTACCAATTGATTTAATCTCATATTTTGAGTTGATTGAGTTGCTGCAAAACCTATAATTGCCGATTCATAAATATTATGTTTTGCTATTTCAGTGGCAATCTCTTTTACCAAATCATAGTTGGGAGATGAATATGAAGTGCAATACAAACTAAAAGAAATAATAATTATAAATATTCTTCTCATATTATAAATTTAGAATTTTTTAAGCAAACTTATAAAATATTTTATTTACGTTCATATTTCCAATTTCTTCCTTTGCCTTCTGAAATCCATTCTATAGCAGTATCCATCCGCCTGTTCCTGGTTTCTTCTGACTTTGCTTCAATTATCCATTCCACATACTCTTTTTTATGAGATGGACTAAATTTTTCAAAAGTCTGCAGTGCTTTTTTATTTTTACTTAATGCGTTTGTGAAGTAATCAGGAATTACCAGCTCTTTTTGTTCTGTTTTTTTACGTGGAGGAAGTTTTACTCCATCATCGTTAAGTTTTGCAGCTTCTTTGATCCAGCTCATCAGAATTGTATCAGAAGGAAGATCTTTCAAGCTTTTTATTTTACCTGCATGGCCCATTGCACTTTGCTGGTTGTCTTTTAGTTTTTCTGCATCCCTCATTAATGAAGCTTTCCAAAATCCAAATACAGCATGTTCTTTAAAAGCCGCCATACTGCAATACGGCCCCTTATAATCAAAGCTGGGCATACCCCATTTTACCGTTTCCTCCACGTTGGTGCAACCTTGATGTACAAGGTTACGAAGATGGTTTAAAATTGGTTTTGCAAAGGGCTGTGCCTTTTCTATATAAGCATCTACCCTTTTATCTTTTTTACCCATAAAGCTTAATTTTTTTACTAAGGTAAATAAAAAAAAAGCTGACCAAACGATCAGCATTTCACTTTATACTTTAGAAACTTTATTTACTTTACTTACTCTAAACTACCTGCTCTGGCTCCACCCTCTCGTCCTCCTGAAGTTTGCATGTGACGCCGGTCTCCTTGACATAGGATTTTTTTGTACTATGGGTGCCTGAACAAATCTTGTAGGGCTCGGATATGGGTGATCCTCAATCACAGGAATATTTTGCGTTATTAGTTTATTAATATCTCTCAAAAATTCTCTTTCCTCAACATCACAAAATGATAAAGCAATACCACTTAATCCCGCTCTTCCCGTACGTCCAATTCTATGAACATACGTTTCGGCAATATTTGGTAGCTCGAAATTGATTACATGGCTTAGATCATCCACGTCTATTCCTCTTGCCGCAATATCAGTTGCAACCAGCACTCTTATCTTGCCATTTTTAAAATCAGTTAATGCCTTTTGGCGGGCTGCCTGCGATTTATTACCGTGTATTGCATCAACCTTAATATTTGCCCTGTATAAATCTTTTGCAATTTTATCAGCGCCATATTTCGTTCTTGCAAAAACCAAAGCACTTTTTATGTTTGAGTCCTTTAATAAATGAATAAGCAGTGAACGCTTATCATTCTTTTCAACAAAATAAACTGCCTGCTCCACTTTTTCAGCAGTAGAAGATACCGGGGTAACTTCTATCCTAACCGGATTGGTTAATATACTTTTTGAAAGACTAGTTATTTCAGCGGGCATAGTAGCAGAGAAAAACAAGGTTTGTCTTTTTGTGGGTAGTTTGGCAATGATCCTTCGTACATCATGTATAAATCCCATGTCAAGCATACGGTCTGCTTCATCTAAAACAAACATTTGTATGTGTTGCAGGCTGATAAATCTTTGTTCTATCAGATCTAATAATCTTCCCGGTGTGGCAATTAAAATATCAACACCCTTTCTTAATGAAGTGGTTTGATGATATTGTGATACACCTCCAAAAACTACAAGGTGCTTTAATCCTGTGTTTTTTCCATAAGCTGCAAAGCTTTCATCTATCTGGATAGCAAGTTCTCTTGTGGGAGTTAATATCAATGCTTTAATATTCCATGATCCTTTTTCTTCATGCTTATTATTATAGAGGTTTTGCAATATAGGAATAGCAAATGCTGCTGTTTTTCCTGTACCGGTTTGAGCGCAACCCAAAAGGTCTTTTCCTTCCAGCACAACTGGTATTCCCTGTTCCTGGATGGGGGTTGGGATAGTATACCCCTCAGTTTCAAGAGCCTTTAATATGGGCTCAATTAAATTTAAATTTTTAAATGACAATGTATAATTGTTTAATGTAAATAATAACTATCCCTTTATGGAATGGTTTATGAAAATTATATGCTCAACAACCTAAGACCTGATGAGCTTTACATTAAGAGAAGATTATCTAGTCAGCTAAGAGGGAGAATATGAACAGCAAAGATACGCTTTAATTATCAGTATATGCAAGCTAGACACTAAAAATAGGTTAAGAGTTTAATTACAGACTATAAAAAAATGTATTGCCTGAATAGGTTTATCTATTTTTGTGCACGAAAAAATATTTATGGAGCTACAATTATCTGAGGAACAATTAATGATAAGGCAGGCAGCACGGGACTTTGCTGTTAATGAATGTTTACCCGGCGTAATTGAAAGAGATGAGCAACAAAAATTTCCACGGGAACAGGTTTTAAAGTTGGCAGACCTTGGTTTTATGGGAATGATGGTTGATACAAAGTATGGAGGCGCTGGTTTGGACACAGTCAGCTATGTACTGGCAATGGAAGAGATAAGTAAAATTGATGCCAGTACAAGTGTTTGCATGAGTGTAAATAATAGTTTGGTTTGCTGGGGTATTGAGGCATATGGCACAGAAGAACAAAAACAAAAATATTTAACCTCACTGGCCCAGGGCAGAAAAAATGATGAATTATATATTGGCGCATTTTTATTAAGTGAACCCGAAGCCGGTAGTGATGCAACTTCGCAAAGAACCACCGCGGAAGATAAAGGTGATCATTATTTATTGAATGGTACAAAAAACTGGATTACAAATGGTGGAACGGCATCGGTTTATCTTGCAATGGCACAAACTGATGTAAGTAAAGGAAGCAGGGGGATTAATACTTTTATTGTAGAAAAAAACTGGCCGGGTGTATCTGTTGGCGCTAAAGAAAATAAATTGGGAATAAGAGGAAGTGATACACACAGCATTTTATTCACTGATGTTAAAGTACCTAAAGAAAACAGGATAGGTGAAGATGGATTCGGATTTAAATTTGCGATGCAAACTTTAAATGGAGGCAGAATTGGTATTGCCTCGCAGGCGCTGGGCATTGCCAGTGGAGCGTATGAAAGATGTATTGAATATTCTAAACAAAGAAAGGCATTCGGAAAAGAAATAAGGCATCACCAGATAATACAATTTAAGCTAGCAGATATGGCAACAAGAATTGAAGCAGCAAGATTACTTTGCCTAAAAGCCGCCTGGGAAAAAGATAATAAAATGGATTATACGGTTAGTGCAGCAAAGGCGAAAGTATTTGCAAGCGAAACTGCGATGTGGACAGCAACGGAAGCAGTTCAAATACATGGGGGTTATGGCTATGTAAAAGAATACCATGTAGAACGGATGATGAGAGATGCAAAGATCACACAGATATATGAAGGTACCAGCGAAGTACAAAGGATGGTGATAAGCAGGGCAATATTAAAATGATGTGGAGATGTGTAAATATGCAGATGTGCAAATGGAAAAACATTTGCACTTTTTTTTGAATTGTAACCAAATCCAATGAGCATTATACAACTTTCAGGTTTAAAAAAACAGTACTCAGGTAATTATGTATTAAAGGGAATAACGCTGAATATACAGGCAGGGCAAATTGTGGGTTATATAGGCCCGAATGGGGCAGGGAAAAGCACTACCATAAAAATATTAACTGGCATTATTAGCGATTTTGAAGGTGATGCCATTGTATTGGGATTTGACGTAAGAAAAAACCCGGTTGAAATAAAACAAAAAATTGGTTATATACCTGAGCAGGCTGCGTTATACGAATTACTTACACCTGTTGAGTATTTACGCTTTGTTGGCAAACTATATCAATTGGAGGATAGGGCAATTGAAAAAAAATCATGGGAGCTACTAAGGCTTTTTGAACTGGCTGATAAAGCCAATACCAGAATGAATAGTTATAGCAAAGGCATGAAGCAAAAAGTACTGCTCATTAGCGGTTTAATTCATAACCCGGAAATTATTTTTTTAGACGAACCTTTAAGTGGCCTGGATGCAAATGCGGTTATATTAGTAAAAGAGATACTGGCACAGCTTAAGCAAAACGGGAAAACTATTTTTTATTCATCCCATATAATGGATGTAGTAGAAAAAATAAGTGACCGTATTATTATAATAAACAAAGGTGAAATAATTGCAGATGGAGATTTTGAAACCCTAAAGGTCAAGGCTGACCAAGGTTCCCTGGAAAATATTTTTACCTCCCTAACCGGTGATATAGGTCAGCACCAGAATACAGCCGGTAAATTCATTGATATTTTAAACAGCTGATTGTATGGATAAATTCATATTAAAAGCTGTATTATTTTTTGCAAAACTACTTGCAAAACAAGGTGTAGATTTTGAAAAATTGAAAATTATTACTGAAACCAAATTATTAATGGACCGCAGGAGGGAGTACTTTAACTGGCGGCAACAGCAACAAAAAGAAAAGGGTAATCCCCTTTTGATCACTTTAATAATTTATACCTTTTTTGGATTATTTGTGGGCCTCTTAGTGTTCAATGTAAAATCATTTGTTATTTGTATGGCTTTAATTCACTCGTACATTTTATTCATGATGGCTTTAACTATGATAACAGATTTTAGCTCAGTTTTGTTAGATACCACAGACAATCAGATAATCCTATCAAAACCTGTTAACGGCAGAACCTTATTTATTGCACGTTTAGTTCATATCCTTGTTTATCTGTTACAGTTTGCAATAGCATTAGCCCTGCTGCCGGTTGTTTTTATTTTTATAGGGTTTGGTTTTATTATAGGTATGGCGAGTATTGTTACTGCTTTATTAACAATAATGTTTGCTGTATTTATAACATATCTTTTATATACAGTAATTCTTAGGTTTAGCAATGAGCAAAAAGTAAAAGAAATGGTGGGTTACTTTCAGATTTTCATGACCATATTTTTTGCTGTAGGTTTTCAGGTATTACCACAATTAGTGAACTTCGAGAACATGGTGAGTAATTTTCAATTACATTGGTATTCTTTTTTTTTACCTCCTGTTTGGATGGCGTTAACATTAGAAAGTGTTTATCAGTTAAATTTTGATGGAATTCATTTATTAATGATCGGCTGTGCAATTTTATTACCTGTTTTTACATTTTGGTTAATGATAAAATACCTCGCCCCCTCCTTTGCAATTAAATTAGCAGCATTAAATAATGATGCAGTAAGTAAAAACGCTATTACACATAAGAGACACGTACAAAAGAGTATTTCAGAAAGATTATCAGCAATATTCTGCACTTCAAAAGCAGAAAGCTGCAGCTTTGAAATGGTTTGGAAAATTACGGGCCGTGATAAAGGTTTTAAAATACAATTCTACCCCAGTCTTGCTTACATTTTTGTGTTCATTTTTATTTTTGTATTTAAAAATGGTAATGATGTAAGTAGATTATGGCAGAATTTACCAACAACTAACATGTTTTTGTTCTTTGTTTATCTCCCGATGCTTAGTATCGGTTCAAGTCTTGCTTTTATAGCCTTTCATGAAAATTTTCAGGCTTCGTGGATATACCAGTCAACACCGTTGGCAAAGCCGGGGCAAATTATAAGTGGGAGCATTAAAGCCTTGCTGAGTAAATTTTTCTTGCCCATATTTCTTATCTTTTTTATTTTTTCCTTTTATATATGGGGTATTGCAATAGTGGATGACTTTGTATTAGGCTTTTTCAATAACATCCTGATTTTTTTATTGATCGCAAACATAAGTGATCATACTCTTCCTTTTTCGCGGCAACAAAATACCAGGCAACAAAGTGGCCGTTTTTTGCAGGTAATTTTGCATTTAATTATCATAGCAGCATTGGTAGGTTTACATTACCTCATATTAAAAAATACCTGGCTTACCTATTGTCTTATTCCCTTATCAGCAGCAGGCTGTTATATGTTGTTTAAAAGAATTCAAAATTTACCCTGGGTTAAAATTTCAATTTAATATGGCTGTAAATAAAGAAACATATAAAAAAATAAAAGAAGAATTACAATTAAACGATATAACCTTAATTGCTGTATCTAAAAGCAAACCTATAGAAGATATAAAAGTATTGTATGATCTAGGCCAAAGAGATTTTGGTGAAAATTATGTTCAGGAATTAGCTGATAAATATGAAGCCCTGCCAAAAGATATTCAATGGCATTTTATTGGTCATCTTCAAAGCAATAAAGGAAAATTTATTGCTCCGTTTGTTTCACTAATTCATGGAGTTGATAGTTTTAAGCTTTTAAAAGAAATAAATAAACAGGGAGAAAAAAGTAAGCGCATTATAAATTGTCTTTTACAAATACACATTGCAGAGGAAGAAACAAAATTTGGGTTAAATGAAGATGAACTGGATGATATTTTTGGAAGCACTGAATTAAAAGATCTGAAGAGTATAAAGATCTGCGGATTGATGGGAATGGCATCATTTACTGAAAATGAAGAAACTATTCGAAATGAATTCCGTTATTTAAAAACGTTGTTTCATAGTTATAGCCGTCTTAAAACTAACAACTGCCAACTAACCACTTTGTCAATGGGGATGAGCGCCGATTATAAACTTGCCATTGAAGAAGGAAGCAATATGGTAAGAATAGGAAGCTTAATTTTCGGAGAAAGAAATTACAATGCCTGAAACCATTCAACAAAAAGTTATAATCATCGGAGCAACTTCAGGCATCGGCAGAGAACTGGCAACCATCTATGCCAAAAAAGGATATTTTGTTGGAATAACCGGAAGACGAAATGAATTGCTTCTTTCTCTGCAAAAAAAATTCCCTAAAAATATTGTAACTGAATGTTTTGATGTTACGGGGAAAGAAAATATCCCACACCTGCAAACATTGATACAAAAACTGGATGGACTTGATATCATTATCTATAACAGTGGTTATGGAGATGTAAGTAATGAACTGGACTGGGATATTGAAAAGCGAACAACGGACGTTAACGTAAATGGATTATAGAAATAATCTGTTATGCTTTTAATTATTTAGTTAACCAGGGGCACGGTCAAATTGCCTGTACATCTTCTGTTGCATCCATAAGGGGTAACAGCTATGCACCTGCATACAATGCCAGTAAGGCCTTTGAAAGTAATTATATGGAAGGGCTTTATTATAGAGCAAAGAGATTAAAAAAAGATATTTTAGTAACTGATATTCAGCCCGGATTTGTAAATACCTACATGGCAAAAGGAGATGGGAAATTCTGGGTAGCAACACCTGAAAAAGCGGCCATGCAAATGTATAATGCAATAAAAAATAAAAAGAAAAGAGTGTATATAACAAAGCGTTGGTGGCTTATTGCTCAACTATTAAAATGGATGCCTGGTTTTCTATACAATAAAATCGGATAATCATTAATTTTTTTTAACAGAATACTTAGCATCGCATTTATGCGTTTAAAGTAATTTGGTATAATAATTCAATACCTGAGAAACATACATGACTGACACTTTTGAAATAAAAAAGAATACAAAGGCATTATCCTACACTGCTATTATTTGTGGTTTACTGGTTGCCATAGCCTTTTTATATAAATGGCCGTTGCAATTTCCTCCTGTTCCGGCTATTCAGGATCTGATCGAAATTAATTTAGGAAATGAACATGAAGGTATCGGTAATGTACAACCAGTAGTAAAAGGCGATCCTGCGCCAGATGTGTCTGAACCACAATCAACACAAAAATCAGCGGCAACCTATGAGGAGCCTTCAAAAGATATACAGGCTAATGAAGATGATGATAAAGAGGCAGCTCCTGTTACAAAACCATTAAAGCCTGACAACGAATCAAAAAATATCGCAAAAGAAACTATTACAAAACCAACAAAATCAAATAATACAGCGCCTGTAGTAAATCCAAATCCAACTCCGCCAAAACCAAAAATTGCATTATATAAAGGAGGGAACGGCACAGGTGGAAATGGTGCAGACCAGGATAATGGTTATAAAAACCAGGGATATAAACCAGGCAATGGAGATGCAGGAAGTCCGACAGGAAAGCCTGATTCCTATGGAAATTCACCAGGTAGCAGGGTTGGCGGACCAAAAGTAATTGGCAATAGAAAGATCGTTAGATATTATTCTTTTACTGGTGATCTTGAAAAAGCAACTATCTATGCGATCGTTAAAGTAACCCCCGAAGGTGTTGGAACTTTTGCAGGTTTTGGTAGAAATTCAAGCACTACCGCAAGGGCATATGCCAATGCGATAGTTGATTATCTGCGCAATGTTAGATTTGATAAAGCAGACCACGAATCAACTGTTACCGTACAATTTAATTTTAATATCCAATAAGCTGCTGTTAATTTGCAGTGATGAATTATCAGCAAACGCTGGAATATCTTTTAACCAGGCTTCCATTATTTAGTAAGATAGGGGCTGCTGCATATAAAAAAGATATTACAAATACCATTTTACTCTGCGAAACTGTTGGCAATCCCCAAAATAAAATAAAAACTATTCATGTTGCCGGTACAAATGGCAAAGGCTCTGTAAGTCATATGCTGGGAGCGATTTTACAACGATCAGGTTACAAAACAGGGTTATATACTTCTCCTCATTTAAAAGATTTTAGAGAACGGATAAAAGTAGATGGGGAATATATTAGCGAGGAATTTGTTGTTTCATTTGTAGAAAATATTAAGAACATCTCTGAAGAGATAAATCCTTCTTTCTTTGAATTAACGGTAGTAATGGCATTACAATATTTTGCAGAACAAAAAGTGGACATTGCTGTAATTGAAACAGGGCTGGGCGGCAGGTTAGACAGTACAAATGTTATTACACCCCAATTAAGCATCATCACTAATATTGGGTATGATCACGTAAATATTTTAGGCGATACACTTGAGAAAATTGCTTTTGAAAAAGCCGGTATCATCAAACCAAACGTGCCCGTTGTAATTGGCGAGTCACTTCCTGAAACGAAAAGTATTTTTATAGAGAAAGCAACGCAATGTAATGCTGAAATTGTTTTTGCAGAAGATAGATTCAGTATCAATAGTTCAATTTTAAAAGATAATGTGTTGGAAGTGGCCGTTTATGAAACTATTACCCAACAGAAAGAGAAATACGCTCTTGATCTGAATGGAATATATCAGCAAAAGAACTTATTAACTGTGCTAACGGCAGTAGAACAATTAAAAAAGTCCGGTATTAATTTTGAAAAAGAAAAAGTTTTCACAGCATTAAACTCAGTAAAAAAACTTACCGGCCTACATGGAAGATGGGATATTATTGGGCTGCAACCAATGATAGCATTGGATGTAGCACACAATCAAGACGGGATTAAACAACTACTTCAACAAATATCTTTATGCAATTATAAAAAACTGCATATTATTTTTGGAATAGTAAAAGATAAAGATGCAAATAAAATCTTATCGCTGCTTCCTGAAAATGCAATGTATTATTTTACCAAAGCGCAAATACCAAGAGCACTGCCGGAAAATGAACTTTTAGAAAAATCAAAATCCTACAATTTAAATGGAGAAAAATATAAGGAAGTAAATGAAGCGCTGAAAGCGGCTATAAAAAAAGCTGATAAAGAAGACTTAATTGTTGTTTGTGGCAGCGTTTTTATTGTTGGAGAAATAAACCCTGACAATTCCTTGTATTAAACTCCGTTTCTATTAAAAATGATCCATGAACTATCAACTTACTTTCAATGTTCCCAACTTTAATAAAGAATAAAAAATACAATTGGCATGTAGTGACTGCTCAATTTTATTTTGCAATAACATTTCTATCAATTCATCAAGCGGTATTAGCTCAACCTTAATTTCTTCATTAGAATCAAGCTTTTGTTCGGTAACTTTTTTGCCACCGGTTGCCAAATAAAGTTTAGTATAATTATCTAAAACACCGGGGTTTGCAGCCACCTCCCCTACCAATTCAAATTTCTTAAATTCGTAACCTGTTTCTTCCAGCATTTCCCTTGCAATCGCTTTTTCGGGGGGTTCATTCTTTTCAGCAAAACCTCCGGGAAGTTCCAATAATATTTTACCGATAGGATGACGGTATTGTTTTACCATTACTACCATATTATCATCAGTGATGCCTAATGCACACATTGTTTCATCAAGCTCAACAACATAATACTCAGCAATTATTTTTCCTTCAGCAGTTTCACACTTATCTCTCCTTGCTCTAAAAAAATATTTATTTGTTATATATTCAGATGATAATACCTTCCACGGTAATTGTTCACTCACTTATTGCTTTATTTACTTTATTTACCAATAATTACCAACCCATTCTTTCTCTAAGTTTTGTAATATGCGCAGCATGATGCCTGCCATGCCAGGCATACGTTCCGGCCATATCCCACAAACTTATTTTACGCTGGTGCTCAGGATGAAAAATGGTTCTTTGCCAATCGGCTTCGCTCATATTTTTCATGAGCTCAACCCATCGTGTATGTAAAGCATGCAATAAGGTTAGAGAAATATTTACAGCAATGTTTTGAGTATCACTCAGGGTAGCCCATGCAGCTTCATCATATGGCTTAATAGTTGGATTATCTTCTGTAAGTGCAAGTTTAAATCTTACATATGCATTCATATGGCTATCCGCAACATGATGTATTACCTGTTTACCTGTCCAGCCTCCATCACGGTATGGAACATTTAGTTGATGCTCGTCTAAATTTAAAATTGCCTGCTCTAACATTGACGGGCACAATTGTATTTCCCGTAAATAAGAAGCCTTTACTTTTTCATCATACACTCCTTTATTACTAAATAGCTGGTCTTCTATTTTACCAATAGGATAACGAAGATCGGTCTCCTCAAACCCCTCCGACAGAGGGACATTGCCACCCACAAAGCCATCTTCTGATAAAGGCATGTTTATTTATTTAAATTGTAAATTAATCTTTTAATTTATTTTTTGCCGGTTTAAGCCATTATTGACAGGCAGTTTATACAGGAGTTTTTATTTTGGTCTGTTTACAATTTCTAAAAGCTCAATGTCAAATATTAAAGTGGCCCCACCCGGAATTGCACCTCCTGCTCCCCTATCTCCATAACCAAGATCGGATGGGATGAATAACTTCCATTTACTGCCAACAGGCATCATTTGCAAAGCCTGCACCCATCCCTGGATAACACCACCAACAGGTATTTCCAAGGGTTGTCCTCTTTTATAAGAGTTGTCAAACTCCTGTCCGTTTATCAAACTGCCTGCATAATGCGCTTTTACAGTGTCTGTGGCTTTCGGTTTTTCACCGGCTCCCTGTTTTATTATTTCATATTGCAGGCCATTAGGCAGTTCAACCACGCCTTGTCTTTTTTTATTCTCTGCCAGGAATTTTTTTCCTTCTTCTTTTACTGCAGAATTTTTGCTGTTCATATAGGCTTTTAATTTATTTTGAATTGTAATATTTGATTGTTCAGGGGATAATAATAAAGTTTTTTTACCATATACATCATCAAACGCCTTCTTAATTAGAGCAGGGTTTACTATGGTTACCCCCTGAACATTGTAATAAGATGCAACTTGTATTCCTATAGCATAACTTAAGCTATCAATAGAATTTTTAAAAACGGGTGCAATAGCTTTTGTAGCTGTTGTTTTTGTAGCTGTTGTTTTTTTTACCTGTGCCTGTGCAACCGATACGGCAGCAATACAAATAATAAGAATCTTTTTCATTAAAAATTTTTAAAGGTTATTGATTTAATCTTCACGAAAATGTTTGCCGGTCAGGTTAATAAAAACATCCTCAAGGTTAGCTGATTTGGTAATTTTAGGCCGTTCAAAGCCTGTTTCCACCAACTCATCAATTAACCTGTCTGGCGTATCCAATGCTATTATTTTACCTTCATCCATTATGGCTACCCTGTCGCATAATTGTTCAGCCTCATCCATATAATGTGTTGTAATTATAACGGTAGTGCCTTTGCTGCGTATATCTTTTATCAGGTCCCATAAATTCCTTCTTGCCTGCGGATCAAGCCCTGTGGTTGGTTCATCTAAAAAAATAATTTTAGGCTGATTTATTAAAGTAGTTGCAATGGAAAAGCGTTGTTTTTGCCCGCCACTTAATTCTTTATATTTATTCTTTGCTTTATCTTTTAAATTTACTAATTCCAACAATTCAATAACATTCACAGGCTGATTATATAAGCCTCCAAACAGGTGGATCAGCTCTGTAAGGTTAAGACCCGGATAGAACCCTGAAGTTTGTAATTGTACCCCGATTATCTTTTTTATTTTATCAGGCTCCTTATCAAGATCAAAATTGTCAACAATTACTTGTCCGCCCGTTTTATCACGAAGAGTTTCAATAATTTCCAGCGTGGTAGACTTACCGGCGCCATTCGGGCCTAACAGGCCAAAGATCTCTCCTTCCAGTACATCAAAAGAAATTCCTTTAACGGCAGCAAAATTGCCGTAATTCTTTTTAAGATCTTTTACTGAAATGATTGTGTTTTGCATTTAATTAGTCAGCAATATTAATATATTATCACAAAAATAATTATTCAATTGATAATGCGTACACAGCAAATGATGCCAGCCAATGCTCACCACTATAATTTCCATTTGCAATATTTGGCAATGCAGAAAGTAAATGCTTCCTGGCGGATTGTATGAGTAGGGTATATAACGGGTATTGCCTGCCTAAAGCTTTAACAATTGAATACATGCACCATGTACGGCTAAGGTTTAATCCATCAAGATGTACAATCTGCAGATCCGTTCTGTCTGACACAATAGCCGGCTCTAAAATATTTTTAGGCCTTCGGCGGATAAGTTCTTTAAAAAACCTGTTGAACCATTTTGTAAATTCTGCTTTGGAAAGTACTCTTCTCATCAGGTCAGCTTCCTGCAAAGAAGGTGAAAAAAAATCAGCGCCATTAGGCTCCCACGCCAGTGCGGCAATTGTATCTTTCAAAAAATAATCTTTACTTCTTGCAATAACCATTTTAAGAAGATCTTTATCACCAACTGATTTTGTATAATCATATGCGAATGCCAATCCAAAGGCTGTATTAGGATGCGTTCCATGCCTGATAGGATAAGTTTGCTTAGGCAAAAAATCGATATAACGCTTTACAATTAAATCTGCAAGCGGCTGTAGATTTTTCTCCCAAAGTTTTGCATCAGGATCATCCCATGTATGCAGTTCTTCGGATAATTTTAATAGCCATGCCCATCCATAGGTGCGTTCAAAAGTCCTGTTGATGGGTTTCGCAAAATAATCGGTTTCCGCTATAATATTTTTTTGAGAAATGTTTTTATTTATCACTTCACGTATATGAAGCGCTTCCGGCATTTGAGGATATAATTTTAGCAGGCGTACAAGCATCCAATGGCCATGTACTGAAGAATGCCAATCGAAACAGCCATAAAAAGCAGGATGCATTTTTGCAGGGGCAAGCAAATCACTATCACCTTCAAGCACATTACCTAATTTATTAGGATACTCCTTCTGTACGCACTTAAGCGCTAACGATGCAAAATGAGATGCTCCCTGAAGGGTAAGCTCAAACTTTCCGGAAGAATTAATTTTATACTGAACGGAATCCTGGCCTGCAGCTATTTTACTTAGGGAAAACAGCAGTAAAACAAT
This sequence comes from Chitinophagales bacterium 65-1, assembly GCA_002050465.1. Classification (GTDB taxonomy): domain Bacteria; phylum Bacteroidota; class Bacteroidia; order Chitinophagales; family Chitinophagaceae; genus Ginsengibacter. The sequence continues at coordinate 23,977 of MWYX01000047.1, read as the reverse complement.
GAATAATTTTTTTATACCGGTCATTTCTATATCTACAGGTAATGTGCCCCGTGTATCAGCATCTTTTTTTAGTAAAAATGTTCAGCAATATTAATAATATTATATTTGACAGCACCATTTTAACTGCATGTACACAAAAGAAGAAGCCTACGAAAAAGTATCACAACTGGTGGAAAGATTCTCTGATCAGGTTTCTTCTTATAAGAAAAGTGAGTACAACGAAACGCTTACCCGTAAAGATTTTTATTAAAAAATAGGGCTGATAAAAACACTTTCAAAAAAATTGCCCTTGCATGGTAATAATGAGGCAGATCTTGTAGCCAAGCTTCTTGTGCCTAAGAAAAATAATTTCAAAATTTAGGTAGCCAATCTTACAACTTTGAATAAAGTATAAATCTAAACAGGCCAAAATACCAACGCATTGCCTTAGCCTCAATCTGGCCCCAGGCTTCTTTTATTTACTTAAACCAATGTGAGAGGAAAATAATCAACGTTAATCCCTGTTTCTCTTACCAGGCAAATGTTGATTTTCTTTTTGCAATCAACATTTCTGGCAGTAACCAGGGTACTATTTTTCTAGAAAGAATTCTTTATTTCGCTATAGGTTGTCTATATTCTTTTTCTGCTGTATTCATTCAAAAATCTAATCCAAGCTCATCTTTTCCCAAATTCTAGTTTTCATTTAAAACGAGGGCAAAGGAACATCTCATGGTACTTTTGTAAAACAAACACCTTATTAATACCAATAATATGCACAACAAATTTACCTGTTAGTTTTATAAATGCACTTTCAAACCTACCAGAAACCGGAATGGGTTATCAGATAGTAAAAGTTATTTTAAAATGGAAAAATTTTGCATCATCACAAAGTAATTAATTCCGAAATTCTTATAGTGGAAGAAAATGAAAAAGTATTACCAACCGATATTGATAAAATCGAATTAGAAAAAAATAATACAGCTTCCTGCTAACTATTTAAAAATCCTTCCAGCTCTTCCATCATTTTTATGCTGCCAACAAAAAACGGGGTTCGCTGATGGAGTTCTGTTGGCTGAATATCAAGGATTCGTTCTATACCATTGGTGGCTTTACCCCCTGCCTTCTCTACAATGAAGGCAAACGGATTGCATTCATACAATAACCGCAATTTGCCATTGGGCTTATCAGTAGTTCCGGGATACATGAAAATTCCACCCTTAATTAAATTCCTGTGAACATCAGCTACCATGCTGCCAATATAACGCTGCGTGTATGGCCCTCCATTGGAGCTATTTTTTTTCTGACATCCATCAATATATTTTTTTACTCCTTCTTCGTACCTAAAAAAATGACCATGATTTACAGAGTATATTTTACCACTTTCCGGGCATTGAATATCCGGATGGCTGAGAGAATATTCGCCAATAGAAGGATCAAGCGTAAAACCATTTACACCTCTTCTTGTGGCGTAAACAAAAATTGTGGAGGAGCCATAAATTACATAGCCTGCTGCCACCTGATTATTGCCTTTTTGCAAAAAGTCTTTAAGCTCTGCAGGCTTTCCTTTTTCGGTAACGCGGCGGTAAATACTAAAAATGGTACCTATAGAAACATTCACATCAATATTACTGCTTCCATCCAGGGGGTCGAACATGCAGATGTATTTGGAATTATTACTAACAGGATCATTAAAAACAACAATATCATCCAGCTCTTCGCTGGCAATACCTGCGCAACTTATTCCATGCCTCAGCACACCCACAAACTGGTCGTTGGCAAATTCATCTAATTTTTTTACTTCCTCACCCTGCACATTAATACTTCCTGTATCACCAAGAATATCTACCAGCCCGGCTTTATTAACCTCCACATTTACTCTTTTTGCAGCAAGCCCTATATCTCTTAGCAAGCCGGATAATTCGCCTGTTGCCTGAGGAAATGAACGTATCTGCTGAATAGTAAATTCATCAAGGGTGATAATTTTTCTGTCAACGATCATTAAGTGTTTTAATTTTAAAAATGAATAACAAATGTAAGCGCTATTGTGCAATTTTTGTTTTGTGACTTAGTTCATTCAATAAACTCCAGGAGTGAAATGTTAAATGAAAAGGATTACACTCGTCCTGTTATTAAGTAAAATTTTAAAAGGCGGTAAAAACATAAGGACTATGATAACGGGAAAGGAAAAAATCGTTTACTTAAATATATTAGTACAATATTATTTTATCTTTATAAAAAGAAAAATATGGAAACACTTACAATAAATAAAATGAAGTTTGTTGTCATTAAACAAAAGGAGTTTGATAAAATTCAATTAACAGCCGCACAAAAAACCCAGCCGGTTAAAAAACTTTCTCTCTCAGCCGGCAGAAAACATGCCCTTAAACTTATATTGAAATAAAATTTCGCTTTACTACTATTCATGTGTTAATTGTAACATTTTTTGTGATTGCTAAATTTGAGATTAATAAATATGAAGGTGTTTAAGTTTGGAGGTGCCAGTATAAATAATGTAGAAAGAATAAAAAATTTAAAACCCATTTTTAAAACTTATTCAGGCGATAAAATATTAGTGATAATATCTGCAATGGGCAAAACCACTAATGCACTGGAAAACGTTGCTGAAGCTTTTTACAAAGGAGAAAAAGAACAGGCATTACAATTATTTGAAAAAATAAAGCAGGATCATCTAACTATCAAAAACCTATTAACTGATAAACCGGTTAACCTTTTAAATGATTTTTTTACAGAAGTTGAATGGCTGCTTCATGATAAGCCGGTAAAGGAGTTTGACTATTACTATGACCAGATCGTTTGTGCAGGAGAATTGCTTTCCAGCGCTATTGTTAGTACGTTTTTAAATGAAGAAAATATAAATAATACCTGGATAGATGTAAGGGATATTATAAGAACTGATGATAACTTCAGAGATGCAAATGTGGATCTGAATTATACTGCCTCCAGAATAAATGTCAATGTAAAGCCTGTTTTTAATAATACAGATATTATAATTACCCAGGGGTTTATCGGCAGTACAGATGAGAATGAAAGTACAACATTAGGCAGGGAAGGAAGTGATTATACAGCAGCATTGCTTGCTAATATGATTGATGCTGAAAGCCTCACTATATGGAAAGATGTAAAAGGAGTAATGAATGCCGATCCTAAACAATTTGCTGAAGCAACATTTATTGAAGCCCTAAGCTATGATGAAGTAATAGAAATGGCTTATTATGGTGCACAGGTTATTCATCCAAAAACTATTAAGCCATTACAAAATAAAAATATACCCTTGTATGTTCGGTGTTTTTTAAATCCTGAAGTACAGGGCACATTGATCAGCAACAAACCTGTACATACTCTACCGCCTGTTATCGTTATTAAACAAAATCAGGTTTTATTAAATTTAAGCTCCAAAGATTTTTCTTTTGTGGGAGAAAAGCCAATGATAATGCTGTATGAAATTTTTGCTGCGCTTAAGATAAAACCCAACCTTACGCAGAATGCTGCCATCAGTATTTTAATTTGTATGGATGACTATCATGAAAAACTTGAAAAGCTTGCGTTTAAAGCATCTGAAATATTCGATGTGCAGATGGAGAAGGATCTTACACTGCTAACTATCCGTCATTATAATGCAGATATTATAAAGAGCCTTTCAGAAGATAAAATAATAGTGCTGGAACAGAAAACCCATGATACTATTCAACTGCTTATGAAAGGATTAAATCAATCCCACATTTATTTAATTTAAAATATAAAAATATTGTATGCTTAGCTCCGCTTTATCCCGAATATTTTGGTGGACATTTATTTTTAACTATAATAGGGAGTTTGGGAAATATTATACCACAAATCACCGGAAAACCCATAAAATTTACAAGTAAAAACAGTTCAAGCACTTTTGGTAAACCAGGGTTAGTTTTTAATACTGAAATCTCGAACAGGCAATCTGAAAAATATGCTCCAGATACATCGGTTGATGATGGCTAAACGTAAAATTAGCCTTAATGAACTTAGCAATAAAGTTGATATTACTCTTTCAAATTTATCCATATTAAAAACCGGGAAAGCAAAAGCTGTAAGATTTTCAACTTTGGAAGCAATTTGCAAAGCATTAGATTGTCAACCAGGAGATTTATTAGAGTATAATAATGAAGGATTGAAAAAAGAGGAATAAGTTTACAAGAATTAAATCTTACTCGAAAATATACTGACCATTCTTTTTTACCAATATGATCGGAATTTGCTTTTTATCTTCAAATCTGTCAAACACCTGTTTTAACTGTAAAGAGAATTGCTGCAATGCATAACTTCTTTTGGCAGCAGTGTTTAAATACTCAAGGGATTTTTTTACATTGTATTTTACAGGAAATACATGCACTGGAATAAAATCCTGCCCGTTGGCCTTGGCATAGCTTGTAATGATGTATAATTCTTCTATCTGTGGATCAGTTAAAGGTATGCATCCTACCGAAACACAACTGCCATGAATATAAATCTTATCTCCGGGCCTTAATGAATCGCTTAAAATTCTGTCTGACGCATTGGGATAATTTAAGCCAAGGGAAAGGTGATACATGCTGTTGGGATTGAATTCGTTTATATAATAAAACCCTTCAGGTACCTGGTAATCTCCCTGTAATCTTTTTGGCCCCATAGTACCGCTTAGCACGCAGACTTTATATGTTTTAAACAACTTATATGGCTCTTTAACATCATTCTTAACCCAAACTTCCAGTTGTGCATCATATTTAAAAGAACGGATGTAAACATATTTCGCCGGCCATGGCAATCCTTTTTTCGCAAATTCTTTTTTTAGTATATCTTCTTTTTTATTAAATATATCAGTCGTTTTAAAAGATGCACTTTTATAATCATTGAATGATGTTTGTGAAAATGTAATTCCGGTTATAAAACCTACACAAACAAGAATAAGAAAAGTCTTTAAATATACAATCTTCATTTATGAAGTTTAGGTTTTACTAACGCAAAAATATTTGTTTTATTGCTGAATTAAAACACTGGCTGCTTGCTTTAACATCTCATGATTTATATCGTAAAAAGTGAATTTCACGTCTCACCTTTCACGTCTCACCTTCCACGTCTCACATCTCACGTTTTATAAATTTCCCCTTTCCGCCTGTTCTCTTTCAATTGCTTCAAACAATGCTTTAAAATTTCCTTTACCAAAACTCTTTGCCCCCTTTCGCTGGATGATCTCAAAAAATAGTGTGGGCCTGTCCTCAACAGGCTTACTAAAAATTTGTAATAAATACCCTTCGTCATCCCTGTCAATTAAAATTCCCAGTTCACTTAATGGTTTAAGATCTTCATCAATATGCCCTACCCTATCCAGCACCTCTGCGTAGTAACTGGCAGGAATCTTTAAAAATTCAACACCGCGTTTTTGTAATTCGGTAACTGTTTCAATTATATTATTGGTTGCTATGGCAACATGTTGTACGCCTTCACCATCATAAAATTCAAGATATTCTTCTACCTGGCTTTTTTTCTTTCCTTCAGCGGGTTCGTTAATAGGGAATTTTACAAAGCCATTTCCATTGCTCATTACTTTGCTCATCAGTGCAGAATATTCAGTTGAGATGTCCTTATCATCAAAAGTTAAAATATTTCTGAAGCCCATTACCTCTTCATAAAATTTAACCCATGGGTTCATCTGGTTCCATCCTACATTCCCCACGCAATGATCAACATATAAAAGCCCGGTCTCCGCAGGATTATAATCTGATTTCCATTCACGATAGCACGGCATAAATACACCGTTATAATTCTTTCTTTCTATAAAAACATGCACAGTATCTCCATAAATATGTATACCACTCATTACTATTTCACCTGAATCATCCCTAAGCGTTTTAGGTGTGATATAACTCTTAGCGCCACGCTTTGTAGTTTCTTCCCATGCACTTGTTGCATCATCCACTTTTAATGCAATTACTTTTACTCCATCCCCATGTTTATAAATATGATCAGCAATTTCGTTGTTTGCTTTAACAGGAGTGGTTAAAACGAAAGTGAGTTTATTCTGGCGTATAACATAACTGGCTTTATCTTTTACACCCGTTTCCGGACCGGCATAGGCCAGCGATTGAAAACCAAATGCAGTTTTATAGTAATGTGCTGCCTGCTTTGCATTGCCTACATAAAACTCTACGTAATCCGTACCTTCCAGAGGTAGAAAATCAGCGTTTGTTTCCCTGATAAGATCAGGTTGAAGAAGAGTTGTTTCCATAAAAATTATTGAGATAACAAAGATAAGAAGTAAGCTGTTAGGGGTTAGCTTTATATTGCATAAAAAATTTAATGAAGAAGATTGGAATCTTAGGTGGGGGGCAATTAGGCAAAATGTTATTACAGGCTGCGGCAAACTATCCTGCTGAAACATTTGTAATGGAGAATGATAATGAATGCCCTGCTGCACATTTATGTAACCATTTTATTAAGGGAGATATAAAAAACTTTGATGACGTTTATAATTTCGGGAAAGAGCTGAATGCAATAACTATCGAAATAGAATCAGTAAATGAAGAAGCCCTGCAAAAATTAGAAGACGAAGGCGTAAAAGTATATCCGGCACCTTCTGCCCTTAAGATCATTAAGAATAAGATATTACAAAAGGAATTTTATAAAAAGAATGAAATTCCCACTGCTGAATTTGCTGTTACCAACAATCTGAATGACCTTCCCAACCACCCTGGCCTCTTTCCTGCTATACATAAAATTGCTTTTGGTGGTTACGATGGGCGGGGAGTTATCTCAATTAAAAATAAAGAAGACTTTGTAACCGGATTTGATGAGCCTGCGGTTCTTGAAAAAAAAATTGATATAAGCAAAGAGATTTCAATAATTGTGGCGTCTAATGGAAGTGAAATCGCATTATATCCGCCGGTAGAAATGGTATTTAATAAAACATTTAATTTATTAGATTATCAGCTAAGTCCGGCAGAATTGCCTGAAGATATTGTATGGAGATTGGAAGCCATTGCAAATAAAGTAGTAAAAAGCTTAAATAGTCCGGGCATATTTGCGGTGGAAATGTTTTTAGATAATAAAAATAATATTTTGGTGAATGAAACTGCTCCCAGGGTACATAACAGCGGTCATCACACTATAGAGTCAAATTATTCATCGCAGTTTGATATGTTATGGCGAATAATGCTTGGTTACCCATTGGGAAATACAAAACATATTTTACCGGCTGCGATTGTAAATATTTTAGGAGAAGATGGATATAATGGAGAAGCAAACTATAATGGGCTTAGTGAGGTTTTACGAATGGAAAACGTTTTTGTTCATATATATGGGAAGAAACAAACTAAACCAGGAAGAAAAATGGGACATGTAACTATCCTTAGTAATGAGCGACAACAACTGATACATACCGCTCATAAAATTAAACAAGTTCTTAAAGTCATCAGCACTTAAAAAACTTTAAATTGCACGTTCCTTGTAACTAATCTGAATCATTTGAAAATCATCTCCATTATTAAATATTTTTAATGAAACTGATCTGCCAGAATATTTTTTTTAGTTGTATTTTATTAGCAGGAATAGTTTCTTGTAAAAGCAAATCTGCAGAAAAGCAAACTACACAAACGAATCAGAGAGGTGGAAGCAGTAGCGGAGGCGGCAGGCAACAGGGCCCGCAAAGGGTGGATGTAATTATTGCCATCCCCCAAAAAATAACGCAAAGCATTGAAGTGCCGGGAACATTAATAGCTTCGGAAACAACAGAAATTCATCCCGAAGTTTCAGGCAGACTCACTATGTTAAATGTAAGGGAAGGCGCCAATGTGGGCAGAGGTTCAGTAATAGCAAAGCTTTACGATGCTGACCTGCAGGCACAATTAAGAAAATTACAGGCCCAATTAAACATAGCTAACCAAACGGCTAACCGATTATCGCAATTATTAAAAATACAGGGCATAAGCCGCCAGGATTATGATATGGCTGTGCTAAATGCAAATAATATAAGAGCCGATATTTCTATTGTAAGAACAAATATTGCCAGAACTGTGGTGCGGGCACCTTTTTCCGGAAAACTAGGTTTAAAAGAAATAAGTATTGGTGCTTATGTAACTCCGCAAACAATTATTACAGTTATAAGAAAAACCAATGACTTAAGGCTGGATTTTACAATACCGGAAAAATATATAAGCGAGGCAAAACCTGGTACGATGGTTTTTTTTAAAGTTGCCGGATCGGATGTAAGGCATGCTGCCAGAATTATGGCTACCGAATCAGGAATAACGGAAGATTCACGCAGCCTGAATATCAGGTCAAGGGTTGTAGGAAGCGATCCGGTTCTTGTACCCGGCGCATTTGCAAATGTTATACTTGATTTTGCGCCAAATTACACAGCTCTTATGGTTCCAACGCAGGCAATAATTCCACAGGCAAGGGGAAAAAAGCTGGTATTGTATAAAGATTCAGTAGCAACATTTGTTGATGTAACAACAGGGGTAAGAGATTCATCTAATATCCAGGTGCTCACCGGTATAAATGCGGGTGACACAATTGTTACTACAGGTTTAATGAGTGTAAAGCCAAAATCAAAAGTGATTATTAAAAATATTATTAAGCCAGTGCAGTCAGTGAATGATTTTAAACAATGAGTGTCGTGAAACGTGAGAAGTTAAACATGAGAAATCGACGCTTATATGATAATAAAAATCTTATATGTTCATCAATCTTAAACACAAACAACTTGACATATAGGATTTGGAATTAATTGGAACACTTTTAAACAGATGTTTTGCAATGCTTTCAAAAATGATAAATAATTAAATAAGAAGTACGGACAAATTTCACGTTTGTCGTCTCACGTTTCACGATTATGAACATCTCTGAACTAAGTTTACGAAGGCCCGTATTAGCAATTGTACTCAACCTGATAATTGTTTTATTTGGGGCTATTGGCTTTAATTATCTTGGAGTTAGAGATTATCCTGCTATTGATCCGCCAAATATTAATGTCCGCACATCTTACGGAGGAGCTAATCCTGATATTATTGAAACACAAATTACTGAACCGCTGGAAAAAGCAATTAATGGTATTGCCGGTATTAAAAATATTACTTCATCAAGCAATGCGGGTTCCAGCAATATTAATGTAGAATTTGACCTGAGCGTGGATCTTGAAGCGGCTGCAAATGATGTAAGGGACAAGGTTTCACAGGCAACACGTTCTCTCCCAACTGATCTTGAAGCGCCTCCTGTTGTATCAAAAGCTGATGCAAGCTCAGATGCAATTATTTCTATGACTGTACAAAGTGATACCCGTAATCAATTACAGGTAACGGAATGGGCAAATAATGTACTGTTAGAAAGATTACAAACCATACCCGGTGTTAGTGGCATACAGATATGGGGCGAAAAGAGATATGCCATGCGTATTTGGTTCAGGCCGGAAAAATTAACTTCTTATTCATTAACTCCATCTGATATACAAAATGCTTTACTAAGAGAAAATGTTGAATTACCTGCAGGAAAAATTGCTGGTAATGCAACTGAGCTGGCTGTTAGAACCTTTGGACGATTGAATACAGAAGATGAATTTAATAACCTTACCATTAAAAGTGTAAATGGCTCAAATGTTCGTATCAGCGATATTGGGGAAGCTGTGCTTGGTCCGGAGAATGAAGAATCGCAGTTAAGAGAAAGCGGAATACCTATGATAGCACTGGCTATTATACCACAACCGGGCTCAAATTATGTTTCTATATCTAATGAATTTTATAAGCGTTTTGAAGAGATTAAAAAAGACATGCCCGCTGATGTAAAACTTAACATCGCACTTGACCAGACAAGATTTATTAAAAAATCAATTTCAGAAGTAAAGGAAACATTACTAATATCTCTTGGTTTAGTTATACTTGTTATCTTTTTATTTTTCAGGGATTGGATAATTGCTGTTCGCCCTTTAATTGATATACCTGTTTCTCTTATAGGTGCATTTTTTATAATGTATATCTGTGGATTCACTATAAATGTGCTAACCCTGTTGGCAATAGTTTTAGCAACAGGCCTTGTTGTGGATGATGGTATTGTGGTTACGGAAAATATTTATAAAAAAATGGAAGCCGGAATGGGTAAATGGCAGGCCGCAAGAGAGGGCTCAAAAGAGATTTATTTTGCGGTAATTGCTACATCCATCACACTTGCATTTGTTTTTCTGCCTATTGTTTTTCTTGAAGGTTTTGTGGGAAGATTATTCCGCGAATTTGGGATTGTGGTAGCAGGCGCAGTATTGATATCTGCGTTTGTATCATTAACCTTAACACCTGTATTAAACGTAAAGCTCAGCAAAAAAGATGTCCATAAACATTCCTGGTTCTATAATAAAACCGAACCTTTTTTCCGTGGAATGGAAAATGGATATACCAATCTTTTAAAAAAATTTATGAAGGTAAGATGGGTTGCTTTTGTTATTGTAGCAGCGTGTGGTTTTATAATTTATTTTATCGGGAAAGATATTCCTTCAGAACTGGCGCCAATGGAAGACAGGAGCCAGTTTCGCTTGCAGGTAAGCGCTCCGGAAGGAACTGCGTATGATTATATGGATAGGTATATTGATAAGTTAAGCAATTTTATGCTCGATTCAGTACCTGAAAAAAAGACTGTATTATCCATAACAGCTCCTAGTTTTATAAGCGGAGCCACCAATTCCGGGATGGTTCGTGTTTCATTAGTAGATCCCAAAGACAGGGATCGCTCCCAAAAACAGATAGTTGAAATGATTAACCGTAATCTTCCAAAATATAATGAAGGAAGGGCATTTGCCATTGAAGAACAAACTATTTCTGTAAGTCGCCGGGGTGGCCAGCCGGTACAATTTGTAATTCAGCATAATGATTTTAATAAATTAACATCCATTCTGCCTAATTTTTTAGAAGAAGCTAATAAGAATCCCATTTTCCAGGGCGTTGATGCAGACCTTAAATTTAATAAGCCTGAACTTCGTATAAATGTAGACCGGTTAAAAGCAAGTGAACTTGGTGTTAGCGTAGAAGATGTTTCACAAACATTGCAATTGGCGTTAAGTAATCGCAGGCTTGGTTATTTTACAAAAGAAGGAAAGCAATACCAGGTAATGGGACAGGTTGACCGCAGTAACCGCGATGACCCCAATGATCTTAGGGGACTGTATGTTCGTAGTTCTACAGATCAAATGATAAGCCTCGATAACCTTGTTACATTTGAAGAGGCCACCAGCCCTGCAACCATTTATCATTTTAACCGTTACAAATCAGCAACCGTTTCTTCCGGCCTGGCTCCCGGAAAAACAATAGGTGATGGAATTGAAGCTATGGAAGGAATTGCAAAAAAAGTATTAGACCCCACTTTTGCCACAGCACTTGCAGGCAGCAGCCGTGATTATAAGGAAAGCTCAAGCAATACATCTTTTGCTTTGTTTCTTGCGCTTGGTCTTATTTTTTTAGTACTCGCCGCACAGTTTGAAAGTTTTATTGATCCCTTTATTATTATGGTAACAGTGCCCCTCGCTATTGCCGGTGCATTATTATCACTATGGATATTTGGCCATACACTTAATATATTTTCACAGATTGGAATGATAATGCTTATTGGTTTAGTAACTAAGAATGGCATTCTTATCGTTGAATTTGCAAACCAAAACCGTTTAAAGGGAATGGGGAAAACAGAAGCTGCCATTTATGCATCGGGTCAGCGTTTACGTCCTATACTTATGACGAGTTTAGCTATGAGCTTAGGAGCATTGCCAATTGCACTATCATTAGGTGCAGCTGCAACCAGCCGGGTGCCTTTGGGAATTGTTATTGTTAGCGGTATTATGTTTTCACTTGTACTTACTTTATTTGTAATACCGGCAATGTATTCATATATGTCGTCCAATAAAAAACGCAGTGAATTAGATGAAATTGAGGTAACGCCACAACATGTTTTAAATTAAGAAGCCCCCTCTATCTATCCGCCCGCTGGCGGAAGGAAAGGAGAAGATTGAAAAGTAGTTTATATTTCAACCTGATAAAATAATTAAGTATAAAAATGAAAATGCTGAAAAATAATTTTTTTAATAAATATAAGGCCCTTCTCACGTCTCACGTCTCACGTTTCACGTTTCACGTCTCACGTCTCACGATTCTAACCATTTTATTTTTCATTAGCGATCTTAAGGCACAACAAATACTAACACCTGAAGAAGCCATTGCCACTGCATTACAAAACAATTATGAAATAAGATTATCCCGGAATGATTCTATTATATATGCAATAGATCACTCTTATGCCAATGCCGCTTTTTTGCCAAGGGTTAACGGAGATGGAGCCCTGATATTTAATAATAACAATCAAAAACAAAAGCTGGCTGATGGTACCGATAGAAAGGCAAGCGGCATAAGATCCAGAAACCTAAATGCATCAATAGATCTGAACTGGGTTTTATTTGATGGATTTAAAATGTTTGCAACACGTGATAAGCTGAGGGAATTTCTTTTGCTTGGAGATCTGATAATCAAAAATCAGATCATAAATATTGTTGCTGAAGTAATAACTACGTATTACAACATTGTAAAGCAAAAACAGCAATTAAAAGCTGTGGAAGAACAGATGCAATTAAACAGGGAGCGCCTTAGGCTGGCTGAAGTAAAATTAGAAGTGGGATTAGGCATAAAGCCCGATGTACTGCAGGCAAAGTTGGACCTTAATGCACAAATTGCTACTCAATTAAGGCAGCAAACATTAATTGCACAAATTAAGGGAGACCTTAACAGGCTGATGGCTGTTGATAAAGGTGTAGATTATGAGGTGCTTGATTCAATTCCGATAGATACCACGCTTACATTGTCAGAAATAAAAGAAAACATTGTCCAGAGCAATCCGGAATTATTGTTAACCCGAAAAAATATTGACATTGCAAATATCACTTTAAGAGAAAGACGTGCAGAAAGGTTGCCCACAGTTTCATTTACCTCTGCATATAATTTTAGCCAGACTAATAATAATAGTGTTATTAATAATTTCAGTCCCTTATATAACCAGAATAAAGGATTCAATTACGGGCTTACTGCCACCGTTCCCATATTCAATAACTATATCGCAAAAAGAAACATAAGGCAGGCACAGGCTGATATTGATTTCAGAAGGCTGACTTTGGAAAATCAAATGTCGTTGCTGGTAACAAATGTTGAAAATACTTTCAGGGCTTATGAGTTGCAAAAAAGACAACTATCATTGGAAGAAGCCAATATTGTGCTTGCAAAAGAAAATGTTTTTATTGCTTATGAAAGATATAAGCAGGGCGTAACCACATTTTTAGAATTACGGGAGGCACAAAAAAGCCTTGAAGATGCTTATAACAGGTTGATAGCTGCAAGGTATGATACAAAGGTTGCTGAGATAGAATTGCTAAGGTTACGGGGGGATTTGCTGAGAAGACAATAGTTTTATAATCAGAAATGTAACATGTCAGAAACAGAAATTAAATATAGCAAACTTCAAACTTTTTCAGTGGGAATTATTATGGGCAGCGACAGTGACCTGAAGGTAATGGAAAATGCTGCGAAAATTTTAAAAAAGTTTGAAATAGAATTTGAGCTTACCATAGTTTCTGCACATCGTACACCATTACGTATGGTAGAATATGCAACTACAGCAAAACAAAGAGGATTAAAAGTTATTATAGCAGGCGCTGGCGGGGCAGCACACTTGCCCGGGATGATTGCATCACTCACCACATTGCCTGTTATTGGTGTTCCCATAAAATCATCCAATTCAGTGGATGGCTGGGATTCTATATTATCAATTTTACAAATGCCGAATGGAGTACCGGTGGCTACCGTAGCGCTTGATGCTGCAAAAAATGCAGGCATATTAGCTGTTGAAATATTAGCCGTTTCGGATGAATCCCTTTCTGAAAAATTACTCGCATACAAAAAAGATATGCAGGAAGATGTGATCGAAAAAATAAAAAAAATGAAGGGAGATTGGACTAATGGGTTCGATCAGTAAATAATTAATACAACCACCAGGACAGAGGTCGCAAAGTATCACAAAGAATTATACTTTATACTTATACCGTAGTGCATCTTTCTGTCTTACGGCCTTTGTGGCTCAGTTTCTTTTATAATACAAAATTGCTGTTGAAACGTTGATGAATTATCATAAACAATGTTGAGAAAATCCTTTCCCCACGTTGCATAAAAAGGCATAAAGTTTTCCACCCTTTCCTGTAAGATACCACCGGGAAATAAATTTAATTTTAATTTTTTTAACTGATTTTGATATGAGACAAATTTTCTTTTTTCTGCCCGTAGCATTTTAAATTCCAGTTCAGCTAACTTCTTTAAAAGCTTTGCCTGTAGGGCATCTACGTGTTTTATTAGTGAAGTATCAATTTCTGTAACAGCAGCACCTATCTCTTTATAAACTGATTGTATCTGGTGCTTTTGTTTTTCTAAATTTAATTTGTGAGATGTATTTTTTCTTACTATATCTTTCAGCAGTTCATCTTCTGATTTAAAAATATCATTGTCTGTAAGTGAAAATTTTTGGATAAGGGAGTTTAATTTTTCATTAATCAATAAGAAAGAATTTCTTAAAACTAAAACAGGAAGTGGGACCTTATAATGATCAAACATTTCTTTTAATTCAAGCCAATAAGCAAGTTCTCCCCCGCCACCGATAAATACCAGGTTTGGCAAAATGGTTTCCTGGTATAAAGCCCTTAAAATAACATTCGGACTAAACCTTTCCGGATGATTAATTAATTCGTTCTTTAATTCCTCTTTTGTAAACTGTATAATGGTGTCATGGATTTTATAAAGGTCCTTTTGTTGAACAATCCTGTTCCTGATATTATCTTTTAAATAAAAAAGATTTATTTCTCTTGGGTGAGCCTGCACTTTATAATGCTCCGCTAATTTCTCTGAAGTTTTAGTTACGATTTCTGAGGGCTTATTTGAAAAAATATCGTCTACAAAAACCGGGAGCATGGCTCTTTTTAATTCAGCATCATCAGGTAATAAAATAATTAATCCCTGTTCACCGAATAATTTATTTACCAGGCAAAAACAGGCATCCTGAATTGTTCTTCCTTTTACATAGCAGTTCTGCAACAAACCAATTACTTCCTTTCCAAATGGTTCTACAGTAATCTGACCTTTTATCTTTTTAAGGATATTTAATAATTCATCATCTACTACCATCCTGCCCACAGCGCCTGTTTGCGGTGTTTCCCACTTATATTTCTCACCATTTATAAATACTTCTCCCAATTCTTCCAGATCTGCATCTTCGCTGCCTACATAAAATACGGGTATAAATTTATACCCGGGCAGCTCACGATTTAGTGCGTCAGCCAATTTTATTGTATGAATTATCTTATAAATAAAATAGAGATGGCCCGTAAAAATATTAGGCTGATGCGCAGTGCAGATGGTGAAAGTATTTTCTTCCTTTAATGCCTGAATGCTTTCTTTTACTTTTTCAGAAGCCTCAACTGTACGATATTGTTGCTCTAACTGTTCAACTAATAGTACCCTGTTTGTATTGAATTTTTTTCTTGATGTTATTGCATTTTTTATACCCTTTATATCCGGAGAATGCTTATAAAAATTTTGAAGCGAATTATTTTGAGAAATATAATCGGTTACTATTTTAGAAAAATAGCCTGTCTGTTTGCAAGAAATATATGAAGCTGAAAAAGAGTTGGACAATGTAATTTTTTTATCACGCAAAGGAGCAAAGTTAAGTAAGACGCAAATTAACAACAGTATCCTGTAAATCCCATTAATCCAATAAATCTGCCTGCCGAAGGCAGGTCCTGGTTCAGACAACTTCTCCTTCCAGGTCATAATCATAAGCATTGGTGATCTTCACATTTACAAAATCCCCTATAATTAATTTTTTGTTGCTTTTTATTATTACTTCATTATCCACCTCTACACTGTCAAATTCTGTACGCCCCAAATATTTTCCTGCCTCCCGTTTATCAACTATTACTTTATATACTTTATTTACTTTTTCTACATTTTTTCTATAACTGATTTCCTGTTGAATCTCCATTATTTCCTCAGCTCTTCTTTGTTTTTCGTCTTCAGGAATATTATCGGATAAATGATACGCAGATGTTCCCTCTTCATGGGAATAAGAAAAAATACCTACCCTGTCAAACTGCATTTTTGTAAGAAATGATTTTAATTCTTCTACATCATCTTCGGTTTCTCCCGGAAAGCCACTTATTAATGTTGTGCGCAAACATATACCCGGAATTTTATTTTTTATTTCACCAATAATGTCTTCCATTTCTTCCCGTGTAATTTGCCGCTTCATTGCTTTAAGCAATCTGTTACTGGCATGTTGCAGGGGCATATCAAGATAGTTACAGATATTTTCCCTTACACTCATCGCATCAATTATTTCCACCGGAAATTTAGAAGGATAAGCATAGTGCAGCCGGATCCATCCAAGACCGGAAATATCAGCTAATGCATGTAATAATTTTGGAAGTTCTCTTTTCTTATAAATATCCAGCCCATAATAAGTAAGCTCCTGTGCGATGAGCATAATTTCCTTTACCCCCCTTTGCACTAATTTTTTTGCCTCATCAACTAAAGATTCAATGGGGCGGCTTACATGCTTCCCTCTCATTAATGGTATTGCACAAAACGAGCACGTTCTGTTACACCCTTCACTTATTTTAAGATAAGCATAATGATTTGGTGTGCTCAGGATTCTTTCCCCAATTAATTCTGCCTTGTAATTAACATTAAATTTCTTTAGAAGAAAAGGCAATTCCATGGTGCCAAAGTAGGCGTCAACATCAGGGATCTCCACTTCCAGGCTATTTTTATAGCGTTCACTTAGGCAACCCGTTACATACACTTTGTCTAATTTTCCGCGGCGCTTTAATTCTACCTGCTGTAAAATTGTGTTTACACTTTCTTCCTTTGCTTTATCAATAAATCCGCAGGTATTTACAATTACAATATTGTGATCTCTTTTGTTTTCATGAACCACATCATAAGCGCCTGCTGTTAATTGCCCGCCAAGCACTTCGCTATCAACCAGGTTTTTACTACAACCAAGTGTAATGATGTTAACCTTATCTTTTTGTAAGCTTTTTGTTTTCATTGTAATGCCGGCAAAGGTAAGTAAAAGCCCCCTGCCCCCGAAGTGGGAACTTAGATCGTTATTCTTTTATTTTGTGATAAACTATTTAATTGAATGTGTTAACTCCCTTCCCTTCGGGAAGGGCCTTAGCAGTGTCTTGATCTTTTACACAGAATTATTGGGATGGGCCTCAAACAGTGTATCTACAAATTCTTTTTTATCAAATACAAGAAGATCAGTAGCTTTTTCCCCGACCCCAATAAACTTTACAGGTATTTTAAATTGATCAGCAATTGCCAGTACTACTCCGCCCTTTGCTGTTCCATCTAACTTGGTTATTGCAATAGCTGTTACTTCTGTGGTCGCTGTAAAATGTTTAGCCTGTTCCAAAGCATTTTGACCTGTACTGCCATCTAAAACCAGTAGCACTTCATGTGGTGCATCAGGCTGTACTTTATTTATTGATCTTTTTATTTTACCAAGCTCATCCATCAAATGGGCTTTATTATGAAGCCGACCGGCAGTATCAATTAAAATAACATCAACGTTTTTAGCGATGCCGCTTTGTACTGCATCAAAAGCAACAGCACTCGGGTCAGCGCCCATACTGTGTTTTACTATCGGAACATTTGCCCTTTCACTCCAGATAGTTAATTGATCAACAGCGGCTGCCCTGAAAGTATCTGCAGCTCCTAATAAAACTGATTTACCTGCTTGTGAAAAATTATGAGCCAGCTTACCAATAGTTGTAGTTTTTCCAACACCATTTACACCAACCACTAAAATAATATGAGGTTTATGTCCTGATGGCAGCTCGTAATTTTCGTAAGAAGTATCACCTGGAGAATCCACTAAAAGAGATTGAACCTCCTCTTTTAAAATTGAATTTAATTCTGTTGTATTTATATATTTATCACGGGCAACCCGTGCTTCTATTTTATCAATAATCTTAACGGTAGTATCAACTCCTACATCAGCACTTACCAATGCATCTTCTAAATTATCCAGCACCTCTTCATCAACGGTACTCTTACCTGCAATTGCCTTTGTTATCTTATCAAAGAAACCTGATTTTGTCTTCTGCAGACCTTCATCTAAAGTTTCCTTTTGTTGTTTTTTGCCTAACAGCTTATCAAATAGTCCCATACCCCTTACCCCCTAAAAGGGGGATTTTGTTTTAGATTGTTTAAAAATAAGAGTGTATAATTTTAATATCATTTTCGGAAGTCCCTTTAGGCCTGCCCGACTAAGTCATTCAGGCGGGGATTTAGGGTTTAAACAAAAAAGCCATCCACATTTAGGCGAATAGCTTTATAAATAATTTATTGCAAAGTTTAGCTTTTCAAAAAATCCTTCACTTTGTCCTTGTGAACTATACTTTCCTTAAAAGTATATGAACCGGTTTTAGGACTGCGGACAGTGCGTACAACTTTTGTCCAGTTCTTTGCTTCTGCTGCTGCTTTTTGATCCTTTGTTTTAATCGCTGTTTTAGCTGATTTTGCCATTGTTATTTAATTTCTTTATGAAGAGTAACTTTCTTTAATGTTGGATTGAATTTTTTTAATTCTAACCGCTCCGGGGAATTCTTTTTGTTTTTTGTTGTAATATAACGGCTTGTACCGGGAAGACCTGAAGTCTTATGCTCTGTACATTCCATAATTACCTGAACCCTGTTGCCTTTCTTAGCCATATTATACCTTTTTAATTATATTTTAGAACCGTTTTGTCTCATTTCCTTTATTACACTATATAGCCCATTTTTTGCAATTGTACGGATGCCCTCTGTAGATAATTTTAAGGTTATCCATTTATCCTCTTCTGCTAAAAAATAACGCTTTGTTTGGAGATTAGGCAGGAACCTTCTTCTCGTTTTAATGTTAGAATGGGAAACTTTGTTACCTGTAATCGGTCTTTTACCTGTAACCTGGCATACTCTGGACATATAATTCCTTTTTTTCGGAGGGCAAAGGTAAGAAATAATTGATAATAATGTAATGAAAAATGGAGAATTTTGCCAAACCCCAAGGCTAAAAATGAAACTTATAAGATTTTTATTCGTTCCTATGGTTTTATCCTGCAATTGCTTTGCCACGGATATCCCCATTACAAAAGGAATGGTGATTACTAAATCAGTAAAGATCATAAAGAATAAGTATGCAATAAACGGTTACGATTCTTTAAAACAAAGCGTTATTATAATTGAGGGTAATAATATAACAATTGATTTTAACGGTGCAGAATTAAAAGGCTCCAATGATAAGAACTACCCTAACGAATTTTACGGCACTGCAATTATTATTAAAGGTGGTAAAAATATTGTATTAAAAAATGCAAATATCCACGGATTTAAAGTGGCTGTAATGGGGAGAAATGTTGAAAATCTTACCATTCAAAATTGCGATTTCAGTTATAATTACCGGCAAAAATTGCACAGCAACAGGTTACGGGAAGATGTGAGTGACTGGATGAGTTATCATAACAATGAAAATGATGAATGGCTGCGATATGGCGCAGGAATTTATCTGCGTAATTGCAATAAAGCAACCATACGAGATAATAGAATAACAGGCGGACAAAACGGATTACTGATGACAGGCTGCAATGATGGAATGGTTTATAATAATAATTTCTCTTTTAATTCAGCGCTCGGTATTGGAATGTATCGCAGCAATAGAAATAAAATCCTTCACAATCAACTAAACTTTAATGTAAGAGGCTATAGCCATGGCATATTTAACCGGGGGCAGGATAGCGCAGGGATCCTGGTTTTTGAACAATGCAATGAGAACACATTCGCATATAATTCAGCTACACATAGCGGAGATGGCTTTTTTCTTTGGGCTGGTAAACATACAATGGATACCGGCGAAGGCGGATGCAATGACAATATTATTTATAAAAATGATTTTTCTTATGCACCAACCAATGGTATAGAAGTAACATTTAGCCGAAATAAAATCATTGATAACATAATT
This sequence comes from Chitinophagales bacterium 65-1, assembly GCA_002050465.1. Taxonomy (GTDB): domain Bacteria; phylum Bacteroidota; class Bacteroidia; order Chitinophagales; family Chitinophagaceae; genus Ginsengibacter. The sequence goes on along the minus strand of MWYX01000047.1, from coordinate 3,908 downwards.
AAGGAATGTGATAATGGTATTTGGGGAGGTTATAGTTTTAATACACTTATTAAAAAAAATAATTTTGAAAAAAATAACGTGGGGATTGCAATTGAGCACGGGCAAGACAATAGCATAAAAGATAATATGTTTAAAGGAGATAAAACAGCTATAAAATTATGGGCAAGAAAAGAACAACCCAAAGATTGGGGATATGCAAAATATCGTGATACAAGAAGCAGAAATTATATGATAGCCGGTAATGAATTAGTTGCCAACCAAACGGGAATTGATATTGCCTTAACATCATATATTGATTTATTAGGTAATTCTTTTTCTAACGTGAAAACACCTTACAAGATCAACAATAATGTATCAGATTTGGATAGCACTACATTTTCAAAATGGATTGATACAACGATCAGTATAAACATTCCAAAAGTTCCGTCATCACCTTTTAAATTAAAAATTCCTGAAGGCCGAAAAGAAATGCGTATAACTCAATGGGGACCGTATGATTTTCTTTATCCTATTCTATGGCTTGCCAATATTGACAGTTCCGGAAAAATGTTTTTTGATATACTTGGACCAAAAGGGAAATGGACAATTAAAAATTCTAAAGGAGTAAAAAATATTTCTGCCAACTCAGGAAATTTCCCCTCATCCATCACAGCAGAAAAAATAAGTGATGATATTGTAATAGATGCCCTATACACTGGCGAAAGTTTTACCTCACAGTTCGGCAAAAAATATCCTGCTAACAAACCTTATACTTTTTCTTTCAGAGAATTTGATCCACAGATAACATGGGATGTAAAATGGTACAAATGGGATCTATCTCATGACCCTAATAAAAATTATGAAGTTTTTAAAGAAGTGCTCGCAGCAACTCCTGTAAAAACTGAAATTTCAAAAAAACTTGATTATACCTGGTGGGGAGGAATAGGTAAAAACCTGCCGGCAGACTCGTTTGCAACAGTTGCCACCGGAATTTTGCATGTACCAAAGGGAAAGTATGATCTTGGCATTACAGCAGATGATATTGTGAAAGTTTTTATTGATGGAAAACTTATAATTGATTTCTGGGATGCAAAAAAATATGTTTACGATGAAGGTACACACCACAGTACTATAATAGAGCTCGATGGTAAAAAACATAATATCAGAGTTGAGCATGTTGAAAATGCCGGATATGCCACGCTGATTTTTACTTTGTCGCCTCTTTGACATTATTGTCATTGGGTCATTAAGTCATTATGTAAAACCACATAATCAATGACATATTTAATCAATGACCTGACTAATGACTTAATGACTATTAAAAGAAAAAGGCATAAAATATGTAGGACTATCTGGTATGGAAACATTCAGCACAATATTAAATGATGAAAAACCTGTATTGGTAGATTTTCATGCAGAATGGTGTGGTCCCTGCAAAATGATGGCACCGGAAATTAAACGATTTGCCGAAAGCCATAAGGAAATTAGAGTATTAAAGGTTGATATAGACAAGAACAGGGCAACTGCTGAGCAATTTAATATACAGGGAGTACCCACTCTGATCCTTTTTAAAAAAGGAAAGGTTTTATGGCGTCAATCAGGGGCAATGAATGCACAGCAACTTTCAGGTATTGTAAAAAGTAAATTATAAATGGCATCACATCATATCATTTCTGCTTTTAAAGGAGGGATGGCATTTAGCGCTGAACTGAATGGCCATTCCGTAACCATTGATCTCAATAAAGAACGTGGAGGTAATAATACAGGCCCGCAACCTAAGGCTTTAATGCTTGTTTCGCTGGCAGGATGTACAGGTGTTGATGTGGTGATGATATTAAATAAGATGAGGGTAGAATTCTCTGATTTTTCAATTGATGTTGATGCAGCATTAACAGAAACAGAACCTGCAGTGTATCATACTGTAAAACTGATCTATAACATAAGAGTGAAAAAAGAAGAAGAGGCAAAGGTTGAAAAGGCTGTAGATCTGTCACAAAATAAATATTGCGGTGTCAGCGCTATGTTCAGGGCATTTGCTAAACTTGAAACGGAGATAAATTTTTTATGATTCAAAACTTTGAAATTACTTTCCACATTTCATCTGCCACTAACTGATTGCCTTTGTCATTAAGATGAACACCATCTCGTGTTAATATGCCCCTGTCTTTATTTTCAGTATTGATCCTGAGATTATACTCCCGGAAGATTTTTCTTAAGTCAATCAATGGTAGATTATTTTTTACTGAAAGCCCCCTGATAATATTAGTATATTTATTCAGATCTCCATCCTGCTCATTTGTAAGATCGGTTTTTTCGCCAATAACAGCAGGTGTACAGAGGATCGCTTTAATATTTTTATCAGCCAGTTTTTTTAAAACAGCAGTATAGAATCTTTCAAACTTATCAGCATCTGTGCCGGTGCCAAGGGTACGCTTATGCCATACATCATTCACGCCAATAAAAATTACCACCAGGTCAGGGTTTTTCTTCAGCACATCATCTTCCAGCCGTAAGTACAAGTCATAAATTTTATTGCCGCTGAAACCCGTACCGGTTAAATCATAATTATTTATATTATTTTTCTTCAGCATGGAATCTATCTTTACGATAAATCCTGCCGGCTTAACTGCCAGCTCTGTTATTGAGTCTCCGAAAAAAATGACGCTTTTCTTTTTCTGCACAGTACCTGACATTAATAAGAGTACACAAAACAATATTAAAATGTTTTTCATACCGAAAGGTAAAAATAATTTCTATGATGTTTTTTTATTAATTTTCTCACTCAAAATTACTTTACAAAAAGTAAGTAATTCTATCATTAAATAATCAGCTATGAAAAATCTTTTAAGTAACGCTAGTCTTCTTGTCTTAGTTGTTATAGGTTTTCAAGTACCGGCAAACGGACAAATCTATCATGTGGCGGAAATGAATACCAAACAAATCCAATTATTAGATAAACAAAAAACCGTTGTAATTCTACCTGGCGGAGTTCTTGAACAACACGGTCCTTTTATGCCTTCTTTCAGCGATGGGTATTTAAACGAGCGGCTCAGTCGAGATGTTGCAGACGCAATTGTTGCTCGTCCAGGTTGGACAGTGTTGATGTTTCCTACAATTCCACTCGGCACAGGCGGAGCAAATGAAATCGGTTACAAAAATATTTTTTCGGGAAGCTATGGCATCCGGGCCTCAACTCTCAGAGCTGTTTTTATGGATTTGGCAACACAACTTGGTGATCAGGGCTTTCGCCACGTTTTTATAATTCACGGCCATGGTTCTCCCCTACACAACCAGGCATTGGATCAGGCAGGAGATTATTTTCGGGATATTTACGGAGGACGAATGGTAAATCTTGATGGGCTTGAGCCGAAACCTACTGCTGACTTGCCACCTTTCCCAATTCTTACTGACGCAGAACTTGCGGAGAACGGATTAGATATTCATGCTGGTATGTCAGAGCTAAGCCGGTTGTTGTATATCACCCCTCATCTCGTGGAGAACTCTTACAAAACGGCACGTCCATTCTCTGCACAATCAATGAAGGAGTTAATTGATATTGCAAAGGGTGATTCATGGCTTGGCTATTTCGGATCCCCACGGCTGGCTACAGCAGCAAAAGGATCGCAAATTTATCGAAGACGATCTGCACAACTAATTAATCTGACGTTAAAAATACTGGATGGTCTTGATGATCGGACAGTGGCACGCTATGCTGATGAAGCACTTGCTGATGCAGGTGAGTTCGAGGTTTCCAAAGGTTCTATCACCCGTGATGAGGAGATCAGAAAAAAGCAAACAGAATGGCTAAGAAAGAGGGGATTAAAATAGGCATTATTTTAACCGAGAAGGCGGGTACAAGGTAAATTACATTTGGCGTTTCACAAAAGTGTTAAGACCAATGGACATTCTGAATTGACTTCAGGTTATAG
>MWYX01000053.1 GCA_002050465.1 Chitinophagales bacterium 65-1 | reverse complement strand
GGTTATTTTTGCGTCGTTAATTTATAAAGATCAATAAGTAAATGGGTAAATAGGTAAAGGAGAATTACAAATCCACCTAATAACAAATGACAAATGTTTCAAAAAAAACTTTCAAACTATAAAATAAATAAATGGCCAAGGCAAAAAAAACCAAATCAATCTTAACAGATAAATCATTTGAATTTTTACGTAATTATATTAATAACCCTTCTCCTGTAGGTTTTGAAACCAGCGGACAGAAATTATGGCTGGCATATATAAAAAATTATGTTGATAACAGTTTTACCGATGCCTACGGCACAGCAGTAGGTGTAATAAATCCCTCAGAAACTTTTAAAGTTGTTATTGAAGCGCATGCAGATGAAATAAGCTGGTTTGTAAATTATGTTTCACCTGAAGGCTTAATTTATTTAAAAAGAAATGGCGGAGTTGATCACCAGATAGCTCCATCCCAGCGGGTTTTAATTCATGGGAAAAAGGGTGAAGTAAGAGCTGTGTTCGGCTGGCCTGCCATACATACCAGGCTCAGCAATCCTGAGAATAAAGAAACACAACCCAAGGTTGATAATTTATTTCTTGATTGCGGGGCACGAACCAAAAAAGAAGTTGAAGATCTTGGTGTGCATGTAGGCGCAGTAGTAACTTATGAAGATGGTTTTGCAGAGGTTGCTTACAATAATTTTATCGGACGTGCATTTGATAACCGTATTGGTGGTTTTATGATTGCCGAGGTAGCAAGATTACTTAAGGAGAATAAAAAGCAATTGCCATTTGGATTGTATGTAGTAAATGCAGTTCAGGAAGAAATAGGGTTACGGGGTGCAGAAATGATAGCACGCCGGATTAAGCCGGACATTGCCATAATAACTGATGTAACGCATGACAGCACCACACCGATGATAAATAAGATGGCACAGGGTGAGTGCAGTTGTGGCAAAGGCCCTGCGCTTACCTATGGCCCTGCTGTACATAATAAATTACTTGATTTTGTACAAAACGTTGCAGAGAAAAATAAAATCCCCATCCAGCTTTCTACCGTTAGCAGAAGCACAGGCACTGACACCGATTCATTTGCCTATGCCAACGATGGTTGCCCGTCAGTTCTCATTTCTATTCCTTTACGTTACATGCATACAACTGTTGAAATGCTTAACCGGCAGGACATAGAAGATACAATCAGGCTTATGTATGAAACACTGCTTGCCCTATCACCCAAAACAAATCTTAGTTATTTTTAAGCTGCATGACTTCATCGAAACAAAAAGTCATTTATACAATTGGTCATTCTGCCAGATTACAGGAAGAGTTTGTTGCAATGCTTACATCATTTGAGATGATTTGGTGCTTCAGGAGCAAACACGTTAATTTATTACAGGTAAACTAAAATAAAAAGTACTTCCCTTTCCTTCGATACTTTCTGCCCAAATTTTACCACCATGCTGTTTAATTATTTCAGAAGAAATAAACAGCCCAATTCCTAATCCACTGTAATCTTTTGATAATTCATCTACCCTGTAAAAGCGATCAAAGATTTTGCTGATTTTGTCATTAGGAATTCCTATCCCAAAGTCCTTGAATGAAATAACAATTGTACTATCTTTTTTTACAGAGTTTACAACTATTTTTTCTTTACCCGGAGAATATTTCGCGGCATTGCTGATAAGATTCGTTATTACCTGTTCCAGCCTCACAGTATCAATTGTTACCCTTGCAGCCTCATTTTTTTCTAAAGTTAGTGTATGGTTGGATGTGATTTGTTGCATTGAATTAAGTAATTCCGGCAGAAAAGAATCAATTTCTACTTCTGTTTGCGTTAGGCGTAATTTGCCTGCATGTATCCTGGAAACATCCAGTAATTCGTTTATGAGGAAATTTAGCTTACTGGCATACTCGTCTACCTTTGAAAGATATTGCTGAACAGGCTCCGGATACTTGTCAGTACAAAAAGTTAGTGCAAGCTGAGCATAAGCTTTAATTGTTGTTAACGGTGTTTTTAATTCATGGCTGGCTATAGAAATAAATTCATCTTTTTTTTCTTCCAGTAGTTTTACTTTCAATAATTCAGCTTCTTTGCGAATCAGCGCTTCTTCTGTTTTTTTCCTCTCGGTAATATCCGACAGAAAAGCAATAAAAAGCCATTCACCTTCCACCTTTACATTCGAAATGCTTAGGTTAACATAAAATTCATGTCCCTTTTTATGTAATGCGGTAATCTCTATAGTTTTATTCAACACCGGGCCTTCTCCGGTTTTTAAAAAGTGAGACATACCCTTTTTATGAGCCTCGCGGTATTGATGAGGTATAATTGTTTCAGATAGTGGCTTACCAATAACTTCATTTGCTGTATACCCAAAAATAATTTCTGCTTTAGGATTCCATTCTAATATTAGCTGATGTTCATTTATAACAATTACTGCATCGGGCCCGCTTCTAAAAAAAGTCTTCAGTCGCTTTTCACTTTCTTCTATCTTTTTTTCAGCAATTTTTTTGGCGGTAATATTTTTAAACACGCCCCTTGTATATACCGGCCTATCTTTAGTATAAGAGCATCCCAACTGCCCTTCTACAATCACTTCTTGTTCGTTTTTTGTCATAAAAGTGGTAACGAATTCCGCACTTTCTTTAGTGGTAATTACTGTATTACGTATCAATTTATATTCTTCCATACAGGGTGCGTGTATAAAATCATAAATGCTTCGGCCTACAACTTCATAAAATTGATAATTCAACGTGGTGAGCCACGCAGGGTTTACCAACTCAATGTTTCCTTCAATAGTTAAAAAATGAATAAGATCGCTGGTGTTTTCAAACAGATCTTTGAAATGGGTATCAAAGCTTAGGCTTGCCATAAAGATTTAAAAGTTTATATAAAAATATACATGTTTATATAAAAAATATTTTTTATTCCACTCTTGATTCAACCAGCCCTTATTTATACGAAATAAAAATTCCCCTTGAAGAATCAGGGGGAATTACTTTAACCCTTAAAACAACCAACATGAAATAAATCGTGCTGATTTTGTTTACTATGGTTATATACGAATTAATTAAAAAGATGGATTTAATTTGTCTGAACCTTCCTGTTTAATCATTAAATCTCCCAAAATCATGGTTCAGAAAATTGTTTATGCAAGCGCCATATCCAGCACCTGCTGCATATTTTTTACATAATTTATTTTTAAGCCTTTGATAAATGACTGGTCAATTTCCTGCACATCTTTTTCATTTAATGAACACATTATTATCTCTTTTAAGCCGGCACGTTTTGCTGCTAATACTTTTTCTTTTATGCCGCCTACAGGCAATACCTGCCCTCTTAATGTTATCTCACCTGTCATCGCCAAATATGGCTTAACCCTTTTGCCTGTAAAAGAAGATGCCAATGCAGTCATTAATGTAATACCTGCACTAGGGCCATCTTTTGGAGTAGCACCTTCAGGAATGTGTATATGAACATTCTTCTTGGTAAATATTTCAGGATCTATTCCATATTTTTTTGCGTTTGCCTGCAGGTACGTCATGGCAGTTGTTGCACTTTCCTTCATTACATTACCAAGGTTACCTGTTAGTTTCAGTTCTCCTTTCCCATTATCGCTGGTAGTAGTTTCAATAAATAAAATATCGCCGCCAACATATGTCCATGCAAGCCCCACTGCTACCCCGGCCATGTTTGCTGTTTTATATATCTCATTACTAAAACGTGATTTTCCTAAGATTTTGGTAACATCTCCTGCGCTGATTGTTGGCTTTAATTTTTCCTTTACGGCATATTGTTTTGCCAGGTTACGCATTATGGATGCCAGCTGCCTGTCAAGATCACGAACGCCACTTTCTCTTGTATAATCTGTGATAACTTTTTCCAATACTGCATCACTAATTTTAAAGCTTACATTTTTTAAACCATGTGCTTCTTTTTGTTTAGGTAATAAGTGTCGTTTGGCAATCTCGATCTTTTCTTCAATAGCATAACCGCTAAGATCAATTATCTCCAGCCGGTCTCGTAAAGCAGGTGCAATATTTTGCAGGTTATTGGCAGTTGCAATAAATAAAACTTTACTAAGATCATATTCAAGCTCTAAATAGTTATCATAAAAATTATTGTTTTGCTCCGGATCCAAAACTTCCAGCAAAGCAGATGAAGGATCGCCTCTGAAATCATTTCCTACTTTATCAATTTCATCAAGAATCATTACCGGATTTGATGACTTTGTTTTCCGGATAGATTGAAGAATTCTTCCGGGCATTGCGCCAATGTAGGTTTTCCGATGTCCCCGGATCTCACTCTCATCATGCAATCCTCCCAAACTTACCCTTACATACTTTCTGGCAATAGCATTTGCAATACTTTTACCAAGCGATGTTTTACCAATTCCGGGAGGGCCAACAAAACAAAGAATCGGGCTCTTCATATCACCTTTTAATTTTAAAACAGCCAGGTATTCCAAAATTCTTTCTTTTACCTTCTCCATCCCATAATGATCATTATCTAAAACCTTTTTGGCTTTTTTAAGATCATACTGGTCTTTGGTATAATCATCCCATGGCAGATCAAGCATTAGATCAAGATGATTGTACACTATAGAATAATCCGGTGTTGAAGGGTGCATTCTTTCCAACTTTTCTACGCCTTTGCTAAACATTTCTTTGGCTGCTACCGGCCATTTTTTTTCCTCAGCCTTTTTACGCATTTCGTTCACCTCGGCTACATTCTCTCCACCTAATTCTTCTTTAATGGCTTTCATTTGCTGTTGCAGAAAGTAATCTTTCTGCTGCTTATCAAGTTCTGCCCTTGTTTTGTTGGTTACTTTATTTTTTAATTCAGCATATTGCAATTCTGTGTGCAATAAATTCATAAGAACTTCGGCCCTTGCTTTAATATTATTTATTTCCAGCAATCTTTGTTTTTCAATTAATGTGCTGTTAAGATTACTGCTTACAAAATGTATAAGGAAAGACGGATTTTCAATATTTTTTAAAATTATTGATGCCTCAGATGGCATGTTGGGAGAGAGGTGAATAATTTGCGCAGCGAGTTCTTTAATAGATCCTACCATTGCTCCAAAGTCGCCGTCATCAGTCAGAGGCTCATCTTCTAAAACAGAAATTTTTGCTTTAAAATAAGGTTCCTCAGATGTTATCTCTTCAGTTTTAAACCTTTTTTTACCCTGGATAATAATGGTTGTGCCGCCATCCGGCATCTTTATGAGTTTTACAATTTTTGCAATTGTACCAATATCTACCAAATCGCTAACAGTGGGCTCTTCTACATTACTGTCTCTTTGTGAAACAACGCCAACCAATTTGTCAGCCTTATAAGCATCGTTTACCGCCTTAATACTCTTATCTCGGCCAACCGTAATGGGTAAAACTACACCGGGAAAAAGAACGGTATTCCGCAACGGCAACAGGGGTAACTCTGCCGGGATAGGCTGCTCATCGTTGTTTTCACTTCCGTCTTCATTTAAAGGAATGATCGGCATAAACTCCATTTCTTCTTCGGCGCCTCCTAAAAACATCTTGTGATTCATAAATTTTCGTTAAGACAAATTGTCAAAATTCCTTTCAAAGAAACATTTTTTTTAAGGAATACTATAATTGTCAAGATTGATGCCACGTTAAAAAAGCCAATAGTCAATTGTAAGTAGTCAATAGTATTAAAATTAGTTGGCTGTAAACATTTAATCATTTTTCATCCTCAGTTCGTGCTATTCGTTTCAAGTCCGCCGCAAAACCTTTGCACAAAAACCTTCAGCGTGCTTTCACTGCTATCCCGCAGCTTTTCATCTGTATCAATATAGCATCCGACAAAACTGATAATTTAAAAAATTACATTTGTACAATGTATATAAGCTGTACCGATAAAGAATTATTTGTATTAAAAAAGATTGCAGCAGCAGCAGATGAATTAGATATGCAGTGCTTTTTAATCGGTGGTTTTGTAAGAGATAAAATTTTAAAAAGAGATACAAAAGATATTGATATTGTTTGCGTAGGAGATGGTATTGCGCTGGCAGAAAAAGTTGCACAACAATTTAAACCTGCTCCGCAAATATCTATTTTTAAAAATTTCGGAACTGCCCAGATAAAATTAAATGACTCAAGAATAAAAGATGCTTCGGAAGTCTCCCCTGTGGGGGGAGACCTGCCTACCGGACAGGCAGGTTTAGAGGGGGCTTTTGATATTGAATTTGTAGGTGCCAGAAAGGAAAGCTACAACGCTGAGAGCCGAAAACCACAGGTTGAACAAGGATCAATTGAGGATGATCAAAACCGTCGTGATTTTACCATAAATACATTGGCAATAAGTTTAAATAAAGAAAAACTCCCAGCTGGACAGGCAGGCCTGCCTGCCGGACAGGCAGGTTTTGGTGAACTGGTTGATCCATTCAATGGCCTGGAGGATCTGAAGAATAAAATAATTAAAACCCCGTTAAAGCCGGAGTTAACTTTTAGTGACGATCCTTTACGAATGATGAGAGCTATTCGTTTTGCAACCCAATTACATTTTGATATTGAGAAAAATACATTAGAAGCAATCACACAGAATGCAGAGCGTATAAAAATTGTAAGCACTGAACGAATTACTGATGAACTTAATAAAATTATTTTGAGCGATGTTCCTTCTGTTGGATTTAAACTTTTATATACATCGGGATTACTTAATATTATTTTTCCGCAAATGGTGGAGCTTGCCGGCGCCGAATATATTGATGGAAAAGGGCACAAGGATAATTTTTATCATACACTGCAGGTACTGGATAATATTGCAAAGCATACAAATGATCTTTGGCTGCGCTGGGCGGCCATATTGCATGATATCGCAAAACCAAAAACTAAAAAATTTGAGGAGGGGCATGGATGGACGTTTCATGGCCATGAAGTAGTTGGCGGAAGAATGGTTCCTAAAATATTCAACCAGCTAAAGCTTCCGCAAAATGATAAAATGAAATTTGTAAAAAAAATGATTGAGTTGCATCTAAGGCCTATCAGTCTCACAAAAGAAAATATTACTGACGCTGCATTGCGGCGATTACTTTTTGATGCAGGCGAAGACATTGATGCATTAATGACCTTGTGCAGAGCAGATATTACATCAAAAAATAAATTAAAAGTAAAGCGCTATCTGCAAAATTTTGAAATGGTAAATAAACGCATGGTAGAAGTTGAGGAAAATGATAAAATACGAAACTGGCAGCCCCCGATTACCGGTGAAATGATAATGAAAGAACTTAATCTTGCTCCATCACGCCAGGTAGGTGATATAAAAATGGCAATACGTGAAGCTATTTTAGATGGCGCAATTGCGAACGAATATGAGGCGGCCCATAAATTTATGATTGATAAAGCGAGGGAAATGGGGATTGTTAAAAGTCAATAGTCAATGGTCAATGGTCAATAGTCAATGGTCATTAGGCAATAATCAATAATCAGTAATTTATAATCAATCCTTGTTCCTTAATTTCGTGTATGGCTATTTTAAGATTCAGAATTTATTGGGAGGATGATGACAGCATATACCGGGACATTGTTATTAAGCATACTCATACTTTTTTAGATCTGCATAAGGAAATATTAAAGTCTTTTGAATTTGATAATAAACACAAAGCAACCTTTTACAGAAGCAATGATAAATGGCAGCGGGGAAAAGAAATAACACTGGAAAAATATGATAAAAAATATGTTGCTGCACCATTACTGATGCATGAAACTACTATTGGCAGCGAGATAAAAGATACTAATCAAAAGTTTATTTATGTATACGATTTTAATAAGATCTGGACCTTTATGGTGGAGCTTATTAATGTTAATAAAGAAGAGAGCTATAAAACAATTTATCCTTCCTGCGCAAGAACAGAAGGAATTGGCCCAAGCCAGTATGGAACAAAAGGCCTGATAAGTGAAAAGCTTTCGGAAATTGAAGAGAAGTATGATCTGAATGCTGACGCTTTACTTGCTATGGGAGAAGAAGGCGAAGAAGGTGAAACATCAGAAGATGCAGAAGAAGAAACAGACGATACAAGCACCGAAGATGAATTTAAAATAAATTAAATTAGAAAGCTTTGTATAAGCCTGTCTGTCTCCAAAGGGGTGTCCTTTGTGTACCGGCCGGCGGGCCTGGATAAATGAAGAATAAAACCTGCCTGGTAATAGTTGGTCCAACAGCTGTTGGCAAAACTTCAGTTGCTATTGAGTTATCGCAACATTATAATACACAAATTATATCGGCAGATAGCCGGCAGTGCTATAAAGAATTAAATATTGGTGTCGCAAAACCTTCCGAAGAATATTTACAAAGAATAAAACATTGGTTTATCAATTCGCATTCAATACAGGAAGAGGTAAATGCAAAAGTGTTTGAAAAGTATGCATTACAACAGATAAATGAAATCTTTAAAGACCATCAAATAGCTGTAATGGTTGGTGGCACAGGATTATATATTAAAACCTTTTGTGATGGGATGGATGAAATTCCTGAGGTTGATAATGAAGTAAAAAAAACAATAGCGACAAATTATAGCAGGGGCGGGTTGGAATGGGTTACGCAGCAGGTAAAAAAAAATGATCCTGTATATTTTTCTAAAGGGGAAATAAAAAACCCACAACGAATGATGAGGGCGCTGGAAGTAATGTTATCTACTGGAAGATCAATTCTTGATTTTCAGTTGCACAACAAAAAAAAAAGAGATTTTAATGTTATTAAGATCGGTTTGGAATTGCCTAAAGAACAACTTCATCAAAACATTAACCATAGGGTAGATGATATGATGAATAATGGATTATTGGCTGAAGTTAAAAGCCTTTTTTCTTTTAAACATTTAAATGCCTTGCAAACAGTTGGCTACAAAGAATTATTTGATCATCTGGAGGAAAAAATATCTTTAGATGAAGCAATAGAACAGATTAAAATAAATACCCGCCAATATGCTAAAAGGCAAATTACATGGTTTAAAAAGGATAAAGAGATAACATGGTTTAATCCCCCTGATGTGGATGCAATAAATTCTTTTCTAAATAAAAAAAGCACCAACAATTAATGTTGATGCTAAGTATATTTAAGAAATTTTATAATTTAAACCCTATCGTTGCTACAATATTTCCTGCAATGTTTTTAATTAATGCCGGATCATTTGGATTATCCTGAAGGCGGTAAGGATAATTTACGTCTTTATTCATTGCATATACATACGTCAGGTCTGCAAAAAAACCTTTATCCCTGTAACCTAAACCGCCGCCAAGCCTTATTCTATCTGCCTTTTCATTTTTATAAGGATTACCGTAATAAGCGCCACCTAATCTAACCATCAGGGTATTAAATTTTAATTCTCCACCTAACCTGAAATTAATAGCACCCTTATATTGCTGGTCAATAACTTCATTAAGATCAGTAAAATAATTTTTTACATCAACTTCCTGTTCATCAATAACTGTAAATGTTGCAGATTTATAATTTACATATTCAATGTCAGCTGTGATAAATGCTTTTTGCCTTTTTACATTCTCCACTTCCCGGAAAACATAAGATGCACTTCCAATAATTTTCCACGGTGTTGAAAGATTATATTCTAATAAACCAGCTTCATTATTATTAAAGTCTAAGGAACTTTGCTTTTTGGTTCCTGGCCCGCCATACCCTTCAAGATCAGTAGTTATTTCTGCTGAATAGTGATCACTTAATTCATAAAATGTAGGTGAGTGAATGGCAATGCCTAGACGAACATATTCAACGGGCTTATAGATCAATCCTAGTTTAGCATTAATTCCAACCCCTTTGGTTTTAAGAGTTTCATTAATGATGGCATAATTAAAATTATTGGTTGTGCTTGCGCTGGCATCACTCTCTTTAAAAGATGAGTTGCGGTTATAATTCAAAAATGGAATGGTGAGCGTTCCTCCGAAAAATAATTTATCCCTAAGATTAACAGCGCCACCTAAAGCAAAATCAGTAATACCACCTGAGCTACTAATGTTATTTTGCTGTAACAAGCCAGTATTAGGATTAGCAAGTGATCTATAACCAAATCTGCCATTTACAATAGTTGTATCAATTAAGTAAGTATTAAGCGCAAGGCTACTTCCATAAGGATAGTCAACAGCGGCTCTGTTTGGATCCCGAACATTATTGTGTATTAATTCTTCAAGATATTTTTCTGAGTATGAACTTTTATTATTTTTCCCCTGGTAAAAAATATTATTGTTAAAATCGGCTGTCCTGTTAACACCCAGCGCAATTGTATAATTTCTTACATTATTTTTTGGGTGATTATTAAAGGAAAATAATAATCCGCTTGCTCCTACGTTAAATTTGTTCTGCGAAGTGTTTGACAATATTCCATTATAAGTACTTTTATTTTTATTCAGGTTATAAGCAGGTGTTATTACAAGCTCATCTGTTTTATAGAATCCCAACCCTGCAGGATTGATAAACAAAGTAGAAAATTCTCCCCCTAATGAGCCGGAAGCACCGCCTATGGCCTGGTTACGGGCTGTACCATTTTGTGTTGTCCATGAATAGCGCAATGCATCGCCGGGCTCCTGGGCATAGGTATTTGATATAGCGAATAAAGAAATTGCTATGTAGAAGTATATTTTCATAATAAATATTTATGAGGTGAAAGGATTATGGAAAGAAAAGCGGATGTAAATTTTTGTCAATAGTTGTTGGTTTTAATCAGGGTAACATTGCGTTACCCTGATATTGTTTAATTTTTATTAAAATCTTCTTACAGGTGCTGAGCCTCCGCTTTTATTATCAGATGAAGAGCTGGAGCTGTTAGAGCTACCTGAATTATTTGAACTATTATTATTTATTTTTTCAGGGGGACTGCTTCTTTCAAAAGTTCTTGCAGGTGAAGAATTATTTGAACTTCCGGAATTATAGGTATTATTATTTCCTGTAAAAACTTTTCTGATAAAATTTCCCACACCACTTCCATTGGATGAAGATGAATTAGGAGGATTACCAAATGTTCTGACAGGATTGTTAGTACCAGTATTATTTACCCTGCCTAACTTAGGATTATAAGAGCCGGATGAATCGTTAGCAGAAGGATTTGGCGGGTAGGCTCCTAAATTAGTTTTTCTTGGCTGAGTTGTATTTTGTGGGGCGCCCAACTTTGGATTTCCATAAACCGGAGGATATCTATTATATCCATAAGGATAATTATTATAAGTGTCATAAGGATAATCATACCTGTCATCATATCTTCTGTAACGGCGATTGTGCACCCGTCTTCTTATTTCACGATCTTCCGAATTCTCATACACTGCATTATCTTCTCTTTCAGTTCTTACTGAATCATATTCATACCGTGCAGGAGAATAATATACATCGTCAGGCGTTTGCCCGGTTTTATAAGAAATAGAGCAACTGCTGATTGTGGCGATGATAATTGCAATGAGTAAAAAATTAATTTTCATGATGGTGAGTTTAAAAAGATTTAAAAATGAAGTCGTTACTTTTGTAAGCCTGCATAAATTTACTATCATACAACGTTTAGTATTATCCGGCAGTGTTAAATATTAGCTAAGATGAAAAAATAATTTAATGAGTAAAGAAATTACAAGCAGGCAGCAGGATTATTCTCAATGGTACAATGATCTAATTTTAAAAGGCGGTCTCGCAGACTATAGTGCAGTGCGTGGATGTATGGTTATAAAGCCTTATGGCTATGCTTTATGGGAGAACATGAGAGACCAGTTAGATAAGATGTTTAAAGAAACAGGACATCAAAATGCATATTTTCCTTTGTTCATTCCAAAAAGTTTTTTAAGCAAAGAAGCGGCACATGTAGAAGGCTTTGCAAAAGAATGTGCTGTGGTAACGCATTACAGGCTGATGAATGATCCAAATGGCAATGGAATTATTGTTGATCCGGATGCAAAGCTGGAAGAAGAATTAATTATCCGCCCAACTTCTGAAACAATTATATGGAACACATACAAAACATGGATACAATCTTATCGTGATCTTCCATTATTAATCAATCAATGGGCAAATGTGGTTAGATGGGAAATGCGTACAAGGTTATTTCTACGTACTGCTGAATTTCTATGGCAGGAAGGACATACGGCCCATGCAACTGCGCAGGAAGCCATTGATGAAACCATACAGATGCTTAATATATATGCAGAGTTTGCTGAAGAGTGGATGGCAATGCCCGTAATAAAAGGAGTAAAAAGTATTAATGAAAGATTTGCAGGAGCAGACGATACTTATTGTATTGAAGCGCTGATGCAGGATGGCAAAGCGTTACAGGCCGGTACTTCGCATTTCCTTGGACAAAATTTCGCAAAAGCTTTTGATGTAAAATTCAGTGATAAACAAAACAAACTTGATTATGTGTGGGCCACCAGCTGGGGGGTAAGCACAAGGTTGATAGGCGCTTTGGTGATGGCACACAGTGATGATGAGGGATTAATTTTGCCGCCTAAGTTAGCGCCAATACAGGTTGTATTTATCCCGATCTATAAAGGAGAAGAACAGAAAACTGTGATTGATGAAAAGGTAAAAGACCTGATGATAAGATTTAAGGCAATCGGTATTAAAGTAAAGTACGATGATAATGATAACAACAGGCCGGGGTGGAAGTTTGCAGAATATGAAATGAAAGGTGTTCCGGTTCGCATTGCAATTGGCGCAAGAGACCTTGAAAAAAATGTTGTTGAAGTAGCGAGAAGAGATACAAAAGAAAAGATGACCGTTAGTATTGACGGGCTTGCAGAAACCATACATGTTTTACTGAATGATATTCAAAATAATATTTATAATAAAGCAAAGAAGTTTAGAGACGCAAATATTTCAAAGGCAGATACATGGGAAGAATTTAAGAATTTATTGGATGCTTCCGGAGGTTTTATTTCAGCACATTGGGATGGCACAGCTGATACGGAAAATAAAATAAAAGAACTTACCAAAGCCACCGTTCGTTGTATACCTCTCGATAACAGTAAAGAAGATGGTAAATGCATTTTAAGCGGCAATCCAAGTAAGGAAAGAGTTTTATTTGCCAGGGCTTATTAAAAACAATCTTTCATACATATAAAAGTCTTTCTAAAACATAATTATTCTGGTTGAATACAAATAATACATTCGAAGAGGGAAAAGTTTTATTAATAAATAAACCTTTGCACTGGACATCATTTGATGTGGTAAGAAAGATCAGGAATATTATAAGGATAAAAAAAGTGGGACATGCAGGAACGCTGGATCCCCTGGCTATGGGGCTTCTGATTATATGTACAGGAAAATTTACTAAAAAAATTAATGAATACCAGGCACAGGAAAAAGAATATATCGGAGCATTTACATTGGGCGCTGTAACACCTACCTATGACATTGAAAGTGAGCCGGAAGATTTTAAAAGCTATGACTTTATTACAAAAGAATTATTGGAAGAAACTGCCGCAAAATTTTTAGGTGAAATTAACCAGGTGCCTCCCATACATTCTGCCGTAAAGCAAAAAGGGAAGCCTGTTTATCTGGCAGCAAGAAAAGGGCATGATGTAAAATTGGAGCCGCGAAAGATATTCATTAAAGAATTTAAAATACTAAAAATTGAATTGCCCGTAGTATCTTTTAAAGTTGTATGTACTACCGGAACGTATATCCGAAGCCTTGCAAATGATTTTGGAGAAGCCTTGGGCTGCGGGGGTTTCTTAAGTGAATTATGCAGAACCAGAATAGGAGAATTTAAACTGGAAGAAGCAATAATAATGGATGAATTTGAAAAATTAATCAGGCAATAAATCAGTAGGGTTAACTTCCAATGCTTCTGCTATTAAAGCAAGATAGGAGACTGAAAAATTAATTTTACATAAAAACTTTGGAAAAATAAGAGAGTTGGGTTATAATCAATGCTTCGCAAGTCCTCTCCTTTGGAGAGGATTTAGGTGAGGTGAGGCCTAAAATGGATAATCAATACCAATTGTAAAATTAAAATTCTCATATCTCCATCTTCTGTTTGCTTCATTATTCCCAAATAAATTTTTTAGATTGATACTTGGAAATTGCCAGCCATCATTGTTTGATATATCCGGCCGCTTGAATCTAAAGCCCATATCAAATCGTATTAGAAAATAACTAAAATCCAGCCGTAAACCTGTACCGGCAGATACTCCTAACTGTTTATAAATATTCTTAAATTTAAATTGAGTGCTGTCATCAGGTCTATTGGCTTTTGTATTTTTAAAATTCCAGATGTTTCCGGCATCAACAAAAAATGCCCCCTTTAAATACACGGCATTGGAAAAAAGAGGAGCAATATTATAACGATATTCACTGTTTGCTTCCAGTTGTATATCACCTGTTCTGTCGTTAAACAAACTATTTCTATAAGGGGATAATGGCTGTGAGCCAATACCAATTCCTCTAACAGGCCAACCCCTCATACTGTTAGGCCCTCCTCCAAAATATTGCTTAAAGAAAGGGAGAGTAGTATCAGACTTTGATAATGGAATTCCAACACCGCCAAATAATCTAAAAACAACTGCAGATTTGGGATGGCTTATTGTGTATGTAAATTCAACATCGGTTTTTATAAATTGTTTTAGATAGTCGCTTAAAAAATTAGAACTTCCGTTTTTACTCAGCGCATCTCTTAATCTTCCCCAAAACAATCCGGATTCTTCAATATTGAATTTAAATACAGTTGCTCTTTCAGGATGTTTTGGATTAATATAATTTGAAATATACCGCAGGTTTTGACCCATTACCAATGCAGTATTAAATGAATATCTTAAAAAAGGGAAAGTATCAAGTGTTTTCTCAAATCGTTCAGTAGTATTATATATCCTTCTGAAATCAATATTCAGTGGCGTATAGGTCCAATTGTGATTGGCTTTGGTAGTCCAGTTATATCCATAAGAGATATTAAATACCTGCTGGTTAAAGAAATCAATTCTTTTAATAAGAGAAATATTAGTATTTATAAAAGATTGTTGTACCAGTAATTTTTTTCTGTTGATATTTTTAAAGGGTGTTATAAATTTTGGAAATATTAAACTATTGCTGTAACTCACTTCATTTGAGTTTATAAGTGATCCGCTGTTACGACGGGTGGTATTTAATTCTACTCCTGCTCGTAAGGCATTCGTCATCCTAATGGCTTCTTTAGCTACATTCCGGTTAAGGAATGATACATTCCCTGATATGCCCAGCAAATTGCCTGAATTAGTTGCCGAAATAGTATTGGAAGTATTACTGTTGGCAGAGTAACTTAATTCAATATCCCCCTCAAATCCATATTTTTTTACCGGGGTTAATTTAACAACAAGATCTAGTTGGTTACTATCTTTTACTTCAACAATATCTATCGCAGGGCTTTCCCAAACACCCAGTTTATATAAGCTGTTGATAGTTTTAAAATAATCTTCCTGCCGGTATATATCTCCCTGCTTAACATACATATTTTTAACGAGGAAACTATTTTTAAATACTTTTTTATGGTTCCTGATAATATATCCGTTTAAAAAGGTTTCATTTAGAGTGGTATCCAGATAATTATCGCCGGGAATATAATCCGGCAGGATATAAATATTCCTGATATAAAATTTATTAAGCCTTGTACTGTCAGCTGATCTGTTTAAAAGCATACCCAATCGTATGGTTGGTTTATTTCTCTTTTCAGTAGCTTCTGTTAATAAGCGTAATGCTTCAAATGGATCATCAGAAACGGTAGTTAATGCTTCGATAGTTGTATCCCCGGTTACCCTGAGTTCTTCCGTAGTAAATTTGTAGTAACCATTATTTCTGTAAAGGTCTACAAGCCGGGAAGATTCCCGGGATATGGCAGCTTTGGTAAC
Source organism: Chitinophagales bacterium 65-1 (assembly GCA_002050465.1). Taxonomy (GTDB): domain Bacteria; phylum Bacteroidota; class Bacteroidia; order Chitinophagales; family Chitinophagaceae; genus Ginsengibacter. The sequence continues at coordinate 26,141 of MWYX01000053.1, read as the reverse complement.
AGGTGCATTTTTTTGTAAGGGAGATTCATGCTTTGTTTGTATGGCAAGTCTTTGTAACTCGGGGTTATCAAGCATATAAGCAAACGTATCTATCAGTGTACGTTTTCCTGCATCTACTTCATATGTAGTGGTAACCCGTTTCTGTTCTTTCTTTGTAGTATCTATAAAATATTTATAATCTGCTTTTGCGTTGTAGTAACCCAGGTTTACCATAGAGACCTGCATATTATCTGCAGATGCCCTGACAGAATTTGTATCAAAAGCAGGAGGATTGTCAATATAGTGCAGTATGAATGCCACATCTTTAACCTTCACTTTAGAGCTGTCGTCCAGCTGGGTATTTAATCTTGATCTTATTATTACCTTTTCATCAGGAGTAACATCCTCGATATTCAGGTTTATATTGTTGTTATAAACAAAGGGTTTATTTTTTTGATATTTACGTACAATAGTACAACCTGAAAAAATAAATACGCCTGCTATGATTAAAAAAAATAAAGACGGATTAATTATTTTATCAGGATTTTTGAAGACCATAAATTGAGTACATGCTGAGCAAAACAATCGTCAAATATATTCAAAGTTTAGCCCATAAAAAAGCGAGGGATGAGCATGGTGTATTTATTGCTGAAGGACCAAAAGTTGTTTCAGATTTTTTACATACTAATATATTTTCCCCAAAACTTATTTGCGGCCTGGAAAGCTGGATGGTGGAAAACTTAATTTTATTAAAAAATTTTTCTGAAGAAAATAAATATGTAATAAATGAATCAGAATTAGAAAGAATATCGCAACTGCAAACGCCTAATAAAGTGCTTGCGGTTTTTCATAAAAAAGAAAATAAACTTGCTGATCTTAAAAATAATTTCTCATTGATGCTGGATGACATTCAGGATCCCGGGAACCTGGGAACTATCATCCGTACAGCAGACTGGTTTGGAGTAAAAAATATTATCTGCAGCAATAAATGTGCTGATTGTTATAATTCAAAAGTGGTACAGGCCTCTATGGGCAGCCTGGCGAGAGTGAATATTATTTACACAGAGCTTGAAGAATTTATCAATAAAAATAAAGATATGGATATTTACGCTGCCACGTTAGCAGGCAAAAATATTTCTATATTTAATAAACTTAAAGAAGGAATAATTTTAATTGGTAATGAATCAAAGGGTGTAAAAGAAAACTTATTAGGGCTTGCCACTCAACAGATCACAATTCCAAAACAAGGTGAAGCTGAATCATTGAATGCAGCAGTGGCATGTGGAATAATTTTGAGCCATGTAAAGTAAAGGATTATTAACCTTACCTGAGATATTTAATAATTTTTATAAACATGGAAAGATAAAGAGCCCCTTTTTGTAATTTCAGTATTAAGAAAAGGTTACCAGTTAAGCAGACAGAATAAAATAGATTACTTTATGCTGTAACATTAAAGAAACTATGTTTAATAATGTAGTGAATTTTTTATTGATTTATAACTACATGATTATTACATGCGTAGTAATTATAAAAACTGTACTTTTTTTTGTGCATAAGTCAGATAGATGGCGGTTTAACCATTTTTTTTATTTTGATGATTATGAATTACACAGGACAACAAATGCTAAAAGAAAACTTAAAAAAAGGTTACAGAATATATTAAGCATTATAGTATTAACTTTATTCTTTCTGCAGATTATTTTGCTTGTAACAATAGACTGATAAAATACCTTTAAATCAAGATTGTATTATAAAATAGTTATTTAAAAAACACCTGATCATTAATTTCTTCAACATTTGTTATTATTACTTAAATAATTCCATTTTTGTAGATCAGTAGGAAGTACTTTACTTCCTAACTGTTGCATGTATTATTAGTATTTTTTAAATAACAGAAGTCAACCTTATTATTATGAAATTATTTTTGTCAGCCATTTATATTTTGTTTACAACAATTACATCAGCCCAGATATCAGGTACAGCTCTCGAAAAACAATTAACAAACAAAAGAGTGAGACTTCCTAACGGATGGCATCTTTCTCCTGCAGGACGTTCTTTGCCCTTAGGCGACTTCCCGCTAAACATAGCGGTTTCCTCATCAAAAAAATATATGGCCATTACCAATAACGGGCAAAGTATACAGAGCATCCAGTTAATACATCCAATCACAGAAAAGATTCTTCATACAGTCATCATTCCAAAATCATGGTATGGCTTAAAATTCAGCGCTGATGAAAAATATTTATATGCATCAGGTGGTAATGATAACTGGATATTGCAATATGCTATCGTAAATAACAGACTGCAATTAAAGGATAGTATTCTTTTAGGTAGAAAATGGCCTGAAAAAATATCTCCGGCAGGTATTGAAATTGATAATGCTGTTAAAAGATTGTATGTTGTTACAAAAGAAAATAACTCATTGTATGTTATTGATCTTAGTGATAAAAGCATTATTCAGAAACTGGAATTAGGTAATGAAGCGTATGCATGTTTATTATCACCTGATAAAAAGGAGTTGTACATTTCATCCTGGGGTGGTGATAAAGTACTGGTGTATGATACAAAGCAAAGAAAACTGATTGATAAAATTGCTGTGGGTGATAATCCCAATGAATTATTATTAAACAATAAGGGAAATATTTTATTTGTTGCCAACGCTAATGATAACAGTGTTTCTGTTATTGACATTAAAAAGCGTAAAGTGCTGGAAGTTTTAAATGCCGCATTATATCCTGATGCACCAGCCGGATCTACCTCTAACGGTCTTGCGTTATCAACAGATGAAAAAAAATTATATGTAGCCAATGCCGATAATAATTGTTTAGCCGTATTTGATGTATCACTTCCCGGCAGAAGTAAATCAAAAGGATTCATTCCCGTAGGCTGGTACCCCACCAATATAAAAGTTATTGGTAAAAAAATATTTGTATCCAATGGCAAAGGATTTTCATCATTTCCTAATCCCGATGGACCAAATCCGGTTAAAACACAAAAACTGGTTGTACGTCATTTGGGTGATACATCTGCCTCTGTTCGTCCGGGTTACATAGGCGGATTAATGAAAGGAACTATGTCGATAATTGATGAACCATCAGATGCTTTACTGGCTGTTTATTCAAAAGCAGTTTATAAAAATACTCCTTACTCCAAAGAAAAAGAAATGATAAGCCTGGGTGAAAAAGGAAATCCGATACCAATGAAAGTAGGAGACAAGTCACCCATAAAATATGTGTTTTACATCATTAAAGAAAACAGAACATACGACCAGGTATTGGGTGATATACCCGAAGGTAATGGTGATACAAGTCTGGTTTTATTTGGAGAAAGAATTACACCCAATCAGCATAAACTGGTAAAAGAGTTTGTATTGCTTGATAATTTTTATGTGGATGGGGAAGTAAGCGCCGATGGGCACAACTGGAGCACATCTGCACATGCAACAGATTATCTGGAAAAGAATTGGGTAACCAGTTATGGCGGACGCGGAGGCACTTATCCCGGTGAAGGACAGCGGGAAATTGCAAATCCAAAAAAAGGATTTATCTGGGATTATGCAAAACGTGCCGGTGTAAGTTTTCGTACATATGGTGAATTTGCAGACGATGGAAAAGCCAATATTCCTGTTCTGGAAAATCATTTTTGCCCTTATTTTCCCGGGTATAATAACAGTATCAGGGATACCCTTCGTTTTAACCGGTGGAAGCGGGAATTTGATTCACTGCTTGCCGTAAATGCAGTGCCCAGGCTAAATACGCTTCGCTTTAGTAACGATCATACTGAAGGATTACGGCGGGGTGCACCAACTCCTTTTGCCCATGTTGCTGATAATGATCTGGCAGTAGGTTTATTTATGGAACATCTTTCAAAAAGTCCTATATGGAAGGAGAGTGTAGTATTTATTGTTGAAGATGATGCACAAAATGGTCCTGATCATGTGGATGCACATCGCACTTCTGCCTATGTTGCGGGTCCGTTTGTAAAAAGAAAATTTGTTGATCATACCATGTACTCTACCTCTTCAATGCTACGTACGATTGAATTAATTTTGGCCCTTCCACCTATGAGCCAGTATGATGCCGCTGCAACACCCATGTTTAAAAGCTTTACATCTAAGCCCGATTATACTCCTTTCAAATCATTACCATCCAATATTGACCTCAATGAAAAAAATACAGCAACAAATGCAACCGCCATACTTAGCGATCAGATAGATCTAAGTAAGGAAGACCGTGTTCCTGATATGCTGTTCAGCCAGATAATATGGAAAGCAGTTAAAGGTGAGCATAGCGAAATGCCGGCTCCACGCCGAAGTGCCTTTGTAAAAGTTACAGATGAGGAAGATGAAGAATAAAAATTAAAGCTGAAAAAATAATGTTTGCAGTAGTTGCTTACCAAAAAATTCTGGAATAATAATGCAAAAACTAACTGTTACAATATTTATTTTACTAACTGCATCATTAGCAACAGCACAACAAGATACCTCGAGTGTGATGGATGAAGTGATAATTACATCACAGCGTAAAGCACAAAAAGAATTAAATATTCCATACAGCACACAATCTGTTTCAAAAACTTATTTTGAAAACTATCAACCCCGCAGCACTGCTGAAGCATTAATGGGAGTGAACGGTGTATTTATTCAAAAAACAAATCATAGTGGAGGTTCACCATTTTTGCGGGGTCTAACCGGAAATCAAACGTTGATATTGGTGGATGGCATTCGTTTGAATAACGCTACGTTTCGATATGGACCTAATCAATACCTCAATACCATTGACGCTTTTACCATCAGCAAAATTGAAGTGGCTAAAGGAACAGGATCTGTACAGTATGGATCAGATGCAATAGGCGGCGTGTTACAGGTATTTACCAAAGAACCAAATTATTCTATTGAAAAGTCTAAATGGACAGGAACGGCTGTGAGTAAATATATGTCAGGGGATATGGAAAAGACGGTTAGAGGAGAAGTTAATTACACCTCAAAAAAAGCAGCAACAATTATTGGAGCTACTTACAGAAATTTTGGCGACCTGATTGGCGGAGACACAACTGGCAAACAATCACCATCCGGCTATAAAGAATTTGCTCTGGATGCAAAATCAAAGTTTCTATTGCAAACAAATGTTGAGCTTACATTGGCTCATCAATTTTTAAAACAGCAGCATGTACCTGTTTATCATAAAGTAGTTCTAGAAAATTTTGCTGTAAATGAATTTGACCCGCAGCAAAGAATGCTGAATTATGCAAAGCTAAATTTTAAAAATAATCATGAATGGATAAGCAACATTGAAATGATTGCTTCGTGGCAGCAAACTCTTGAAGGAAGAAACAGCCGAAAAAAAGGCGGTATTACATTGCGAAGAGAAAGAGATGAAATAAACACATTTGCTTTTACGACAGATATATCTTCCCGTTTTTCGGAAGTATGGTCGGCAAATTCGGGTGTTGAATTGTATAATGATAAAGTAAATAGCATAAGAGAAGATGTAAATATTCAACGTGGTGCAAAATCAACACTGAGAGGTCTTTATCCCGATAATTCTCAATATGGCAATTACTCTTTGTATTCATTGCATCATCTTGCATTTAATAAATGGATTATTGAAAGCGGCATTCGGTATAATGCGTTTTCCATTATCATAAGCGATTCTGCTTTAGGTAAAGTAAAAATCAACCCTTCATCTTTTGTTTATAATGCCTCTTTGCTTTATAAAATCACACAAAAGCAAAGCATTTATCTAACTTTTAATACCGGTTACCGTGCGCCAAATGTTGATGACATGGGTACATTAGGCATAGTGGATTTTCGTTACGAAGTTCCAACAGCCAATCTTGCACCTGAAAGATCAAATAATATTGAATTGGGCTATAAACTGCTAACAAAAAAATTGGCTGCAACATTATCAGGCTACTATATGCATCTGAATAATCTAATAGCAAGGGTTAAAAGGGAAGGACAACATATGAATGGTTACCCGGTTTACAAAAAGGAAAATGTGGATGAAGGATATATAAAGGGATTTGAAACAGAAATAGATTATAAGCCTGTAAAAGGCTGGCATATAAAAGGAAACATTGCATACAATTATGGGCAAAGTTTATCTAGGAATGAACCTTTACGACGGATTCCACCATTAAATGGAAGAGTGGCTGGCAGTTATCATCATTACAAATGGTTTGGCTCTGCTGAATTGTTATTTGCATCAAAACAAAATCGTCTTGCCCAAGGTGACAAAGATGATAATAGAATTCCAAAAGATGGTACACCTGGGTGGAAAGTATTAAATGTATATGCGGGCTACAGCTTTACCAATTTTAAATTTAATTTAGGCTTGCAAAATTTATTTAACGAGGATTATCGAACACATGGCTCAGGCATTAATGGTGTTGGAAGAAGTGCATGGATGAGTTTAAAATGCAATTTTTAATAATAGGGAATATTTTTGCTCTTTTTCCAAATTTTTATAACCCATTCAATAATTGTAATCAAGTATGAATAACTCAAGAAGAGATTTTATAAAAAATACAGGTATAATAAGTCTGGGGTTTGTAGGGCTCAATCAATTTATATCAGCAGGCTGCAGCGTTAGTTCCGGCTTTGGATATGGGCCGCTACTACCACCTTCTGATGGAGTATTAAGTTTGCCTAAAGGATTTTCTTCTACAATTATTTCCCGCAAAGGCGATCTGATGAGTGATGGTTTATTTTCTCCGGGAATGCATGACGGGATGGGTGTTTTTAAAGGAAGCAATGACAAAATAATTCTGGTAAGAAATCATGAGAATGTACCCGGCGCTGTTGCAACCGGGCCTTTTGGCACAGATAATAAACTGATGAACAAAATAAACAGGGATAAAATTTATGACATTGCAAAGGGAGAACGTACCTGCGTTGGTGGTACAACAACGCTTGTATATAATGAAAAAAATCAGAAAGTAGAATTAGAATATCTGAGCCTGGTTGGCACGGTTAGAAATTGCGCAGGAGGAATAACACCATGGAACTCCTGGATCACCTGTGAAGAATCAGTGGTTAAAAAGGGCGGCGAAAACGGATTTTTAGAAAAAGACCATGGATATAATTTTGAAATTCCGGCTTCAGAACATATCGGACTTACAGACCCTGTTCCAATTAAGGCAATGGGCCGTTTTGTTCACGAGGCAGTTGCTGTTCATCCAAAAGAGGGAATCGTTTATCAAACCGAAGATACAGATGACAGTATTTTTTACAGGTATCTGCCCAATGCAAATGGAGATTTACATAAAGGAGGAAAGCTGCAATGCCTTGTTATAAATGAATGGAAAAGTGCAGATACAAGGAATTGGATAAGTTTAAAATCAAATTTGTTCCCGGTAAAAAAGTCTTTTAAAGTATCCTGGATTGATCTGGATAATGTGGAAGCTCCTGATGATGATCTGCGTTTACGTGGTTATCAGCAAGGCGCAGCAAAGTTTGCCAGGGCAGAGGGAATATGGCATGGGAAAAAGGAATTATTTTTTGCCTGTACCTCAGGTGGCAAAAATAAATATGGTCAGATTTTCAGGTATGTCCCCAGTAGATTTGAAGGACAATCAAAGGAAAAAGATTCTCCGGCAAAACTTGAATTGTTTCTGGAACCAAATAATATTGACACCTTTCAATATTGTGATAACCTCACCATTGCGCCGTGGGGCGATGTTATTATTTGTGAAGACAAAAATGACCCAAGAATTATTGGAATTACTCCGAAGGGAAAAACATATGTAATTGCTAAAAACATAGGTTACCGGAAATCTGAATTTGCAGGACCTGTATTTTCTCCGTCAGGCAAAACACTTTTTGTAAATATTCAATCCCCGGGCTTAACACTTGCTATTACAGGGCCGTGGAGATCAGCTTGATTTGAAATTAAAATTGAAGAAAGTTCGATTTTAAAAGGAAGTAGGGCAACCTAATTTATTTTTTTTGCCACCGCCTTCACCGCCACCGGAACCGTTACCTAACCTGTATGATAAAGTTAAACCGGTAAAATAATACCAGTCACTGGTTATAGTTGTTCCTCTGGGACTCCCGCCTGCAGGGTAAGTGGTGGATCCTGTTTTGAGTTCATCACCTCTGTATGCAAGTTCAACTGCCTGCGGCCCCCTGTTGGTCAATAAGAGCGCTTCATCTACATATGATCCACTTACATCATCAAGATAATCAGTAAAAGTTTTTCTCATACTAACCTCAATGCCCACACGAAAATTATCAGTAAGTGAAAATTTTAAGCCTCCACCAAATGGAATAGAAAACTGGGATAGTTTATAATCTTCTTTACCTGCAACAAAACCCTGCCCTTCAGTACTTAAAGGTTTTAAATAAATTTTTTCATTTCGATTTGAAGTATCGTAGGTGTATGGGTTGAAATGATAGTAAGCTATACCGGCAAATACATAGGGGTTAATAAAGTGCGTATTGGGATTGGTTATGTAATATCCCACACCCAGCATTCCATCGGTTATGGAAGAGGTAAAATTTAAATTTCTTGGCAGTTGACTTGAATCTCTTCCTTTTTTATCATCAGCGGTTATTTTTCCTATAGTAAGTCCTCCCCGTAAAAAGATTTTATCAGTAATTTCATATTCTGCTCCTAACCCCACTGCCATTTTGGGTTGCCGGAGAGTAAACTGTTTACCACTGTTCGGATTATATTGAAGGTCTCCCTTATAATTAGCAATTCCGGCAAACAGGTTTAAATGAAGCTTTTGAGAGTTTGCACCCATATATATTGTAGTAAGAAGGGTAAGCAGGCAGCTTAATTTTTTTAAGGAACTGATTTTCATAAAAGTGGGTTATAGCTTTTAAACGATAAAACTATGAAAATATTGAGTGCTATTTTATCGGGCATTTGTTAAAAATTTGGTATTGCACTTCATACCTTGGTGGACTGTTTTGTAAAAACCAATGTTATAGGGTGGTGCTTAGGTTATTCTCTCATACAATTTTTACACTCTTACAAATTTTATATAGCGCCTCTAAAACAGATAAATTAAATCCATGAGCAGTTTTTGGAAGCAAAAAATATTTTTTTTCAGGTGCTTTAATTTTATTGAAATAATTTTTTGTCATTTCCTTTGGTGTTAAAAGGTCTTCATTGCCTTGAATAAAACTAAACCTCTTTAAAATACATGCTTCCGCTTATTCCTTAAACAACTTTATTGTAATTCAGTTTAAAAAGCAACCTTAATTTTTACCTAAACTGTATAGCCTTGACCGGGCTTATTTTTTTTACCAGCATGGTAGGGATAATAAGCAACACAAAACTTATCAGCAATGTAATTGAATCTACTGCAACTACCTGCCACCACAACACATCCGCATGGGCTACATCCATGTAATAAGCTTCTTCATTCAATTTTATAAAACCTGTTTTTTCCTGTAAATAACAAATACCCAGGCCAAGTAAAGTGCCGGCAATAATGCCTGTAAGCGCAATAAAAGTTGTGTTGTATAAAAATATTTTCTGAATGCTCCAGTCCGGGGCGCCGATTGCTTTTAGTATTCCTGTCATTTTAGTTCTTTCCAACACAAGTATAATTAAACAGGTAATTAAATTTACCACGGCAACTATTATCATTATGGTAAGCAAAATACTTTTAATTCTTCCCTGCAGGTTTAGCCAGTCAAAGATATTGGGATAGGTTTCCCTGATAGTTTTACTGTACCATTTATCCGGCAGCGCTTCTGCTTCATATAATAAATTATTTACTGAGTCAGTTTGTAAATAATCTTTTAAAAAAATTTCATAACCGCCGATCTGTTCAGGTTTCCAGTCGTTAAGCCTTTGTATTAATTTAATATCACCCAGGCAAAAATGTTCATCATATTCACCTATACCTGTTTTAAATATTCCACTGATCTTTAATCTCCTGGCCCGTTTGCTGCCATCACTTTGTATAAAAAAAATATTTACACTGTCATTTACATTTACCTGCAGCTGGTTAGCTGTATAAGCGGATATATTTATTTCTTTACTGTAGCCACTATCTTTAAAAGAAAGCCAGCTTCCCTGCACCAAAAAGCCATCAATCCTGCTAAAATCAAAGCTGCTGTCAATTCCTTTTAGTAATACGCTTTCAATATCCTCTTTATATTTTATGATAGCCGATTTGGTAGCATACCGCTCTACACTTTTCACCTGGCTAAGATTCCGGATAAAAGTTTCGAGGCTGTCATTTTTTTCTATCGGGTATCCTTCATCAATGTTCGACCGGGTTACCACATTTTGTTGTACACGTATATGCCCCCAAAAGCTAAAAACCTTATTGCTGATAACATTTTGGAAACCGTTAACAAAGCTTAGTGCAACTATCATCACAGCTACACTTATCATTGTTGCAGTAATGGCAAGGCCGATAATGAACCGTGAAAATGTTTTTTGCCTGTTAAAGGCTATTCGTTTTGCAATAAAGGATGAAACGTTCAAACAACATACTTTTGGTATATTGTAAAACTAATTTTTTTAAATCATTTAGATGTACGTGCGTAAACTTCCCATATACCTGTTGATCACCGTTTTATTATTGATCAGCCATTTTGGTATTGCACAGGTGGCTGATAGTATTTATAAAAGCAATATTAAAACTGTACGTTTATATAATTACGGTAATCAATTATCATTACCCATTATTAACCTTAATACTAATAAGCTTGTTGAATTACATTTTGATGACCTGCAGGGTGATGTAAAAAATTATTATTACAGCTTACAGCTTTGCAACCGGGATTGGAAACCCGAAAACCTTAGCCAGTTCGATTACCTGAAAGGTTTTACACAAATAAGAATAAGTAATTATCGATTCTCATCCATAGCATTTACAAAATATACGCACTACCAGGCTGTAATTCCTGATAAAAATTCTTACCCGATAAAATCAGGCAATTATTTACTGAAAGTTTTTTTAGATGGGGATACTTCAAAACTTGCCTTTACAAAACGATTATTAATAGTAGATAATAAATCAACCATTGCCGCAAGAATTACACAACCTTTCTCGCCGCAATTTTTTCGTACCCATCAACGGCTGGAGTTTAATGTAAATATTACAGGGTTAAATACTTTCAGTGCTCCACAGCAAATTAAAGTAGTGGTGCTTCAAAATTACCGGTGGGATAATGCAGCTGTTAATATTCTTCCCACATTTGTTCGCGGAAATTCGCTTGATTACAGTACAGAGAATAATTTGATTTTTTCTGCAGGTAAGGAATGGCGATGGCTTGACCTGAGAGACTTTCACTTACAAACCGACAGGGTAAAAACAGCGGAATACAGTAAGAATTCAACCAGTATTTATGTAAAACCTGATCATGAAAGGGCAACAGAACGTTATGTTTATTATCGTGATATTAACGGGATGTACACAGTGGAAACAACGCAAAGTATTAATCCATTTTGGCAGAGTGATTATGCCACAGTTCATTTTAGTTTTTTACCACCTGATAACTTGCCCTATCCGGATAAAGATGTTTACCTGTTTGCTCAATTGACCAATTATGCTTTTACAGATAGCACTAAAATGCAGTTCAATGCTGAAAAAGGAATGTATGAGACCGACCTGTTTTTAAAGCAAGGTTATTATAGTTATACCTATATAGTAGCCGAGAAAAATAATTTTGCAAACAGGCAAGAGGTGGATGGTAATTATTTTGAAGCAGAGAATGCTTATACCATTTTAGTGTATTATAAATCTTTTAACAGTCGGTCAGATGAACTCATCGGGGCGGCAACAATAAATTCCCGTACGGATAAACCTATGTTTGGATATTAAGACTTTGCTTATTGCATATTGTGTATTGTGAAGTATATTTGCAGCGGCAAGTCTTATACGGCCAGCTCCTGTTGAACTCCCCCAGAATCGGAAGGTAGCAAGGGTAAATGGTTGAGCGGTGCGATATAAGTAACTTGCCATTTTTATGCCCAAATAGTCCGGTTTCTCCAAAATATCATTACTTTATTTGTTTTACTTTTACCCATCAAAAATCAACCAATCATCAACCAACAAATTTTAAACAGGTATGAAATTTTTTATAGATACAGCCAATATTGATCAGATAAAGGAGGCTCATGACCTGGGTATTCTTGATGGTGTAACTACCAATCCATCTTTAATGGCAAAAGAAGGTATTAAAGGCAAAGAAGCGGTTTTTAATCATTACAAAACTATTTGCCAACTGGTGGAAGGTGATATTAGTGCTGAGGTGATTGCAACAACGTTTAATGAAATTGTTGAAGAGGGTAAGAGCCTCGCCGCTATCCATAAAAATATTGTTGTAAAAGTCCCGATGATAAAGGATGGAGTAAAAGCGATTAAATGGTTTACCGATAATGGGATTAGAACAAACTGTACGCTTGTATTTTCAGCAGGGCAGGCAATCCTTGCCGCAAAAGCAGGCGCCGCCTATATTTCCCCATTTATTGGCAGGATTGATGACGGCGGCTGGGATGGAATGTTATTGATTGAACAGCTTTCACTTATCTTTCAGGTGCAGGGATATAAGTCAGAAATTTTAGCAGCATCCATACGTTCTCCAAATCATATTATCAGGTGTGCTGAAGCAGGAGCTGATGTAGTTACTTCTCCTTTGGATTCTATATTGGGACTATTAAAGCATCCGTTAACAGATATAGGTTTGGCTAAATTTTTAGAGGATGCAAAAAAATCTGCCTAAAATAAAATACCCGACAGTTCTTATGATATGCCGGGCATCTTGTTTGCTATTTGAGGGGTAATTAAATATTTTTTTTCTTATACTTTTTTGATTTATTCTCCATTTCATGTATCACCTCTTCCGGGGTAGGTAACTTTTCGTCATCAGGTTTTTTCTTTATATAGATAGTAAATTCTTTATTCAGCTTTGGGTTGCTCCTGAGCAGCACTTTAATCAATACATGGTCGTATTTAAAATTTTTATCTATCCATAAGCTGTTACCCGAAAATTTTCCTTCACTGGCCCAGAAAACAATATGCGTACTGTCTAAAGGCAAATAATTTCCGTTGGACAACTTGCCATCTACATTTATATAATTGTAGGTACCTTTTTTAAGACTGTCTGTATAGAGATTAACAAAAATACTGTCAATCATTTGCGCCTTTGCAAAGGTTGAGATCAATACAAAAATTAGCAGGAGAAGTTTTCTTGATGGCATGGCTACTCAATACAACGAAATACTATGCCGAACGTTGCACCTAAGGAAACAAAATGTTAAAGAAAATTATTTAGGCTTAACGTATTTATTCAGCCATTCATTCATTTCCCAAAGCATGTGTAAAATATTTTCCTTTGCAGCATAGCCATGAGATTCAAAAGGCAATTGAACAAATCTTACTGTACCACCATGTCCCTTAATGGCATTAAATAACCTTTCACTTTGTATAGGAAACGTACCCGTGTTGTTATCTGCTTCACCATGTAACATTAATAAAGGTGTTTTAATTTTATCTGCATTGCTAAAGGGGCTCATATTAAAATATACTTCCGGTGCCTGCCAGTAAGTACGTTCTTCATTTTGAAATCCAAATGGCGTAAGTGTACGGTTATAAGCACCGCTTCGTGCAATGCCGGCTTTAAATAATTTTGTATGTGCCAGTAAATTAGCGGTCATAAATGCTCCATAACTGTGTCCACCAACGGCCACCCGGTTTCTGTCGCCTACCCCCATTTCCGAAACCTTATCAATAGCTGCTTCTGCATTCCATTTTAATTGTTCTATAAAATTATCATTGGGTTGTTTATCGCCTTCGCCAACAATGGGAAAGTCGGTATTATCCATTATTGCATAACCCTGCGTTACCCAAAATAATGCAGAACCGGAATTAACTCTTGTAAAAGTATATTTGCTGCCCCTGATCTGAGCTGCATCTGCAGCACTTTTAAATTCTCGTGGGTAAGCCCACATAAAAACAGGTAAAGGGCCATCTCTCTTTGCATCATAGCCTTTAGGCAAATAAAGATCAGCAGTGAGATCAACACCATCTTTTCTTTTATACCTCACTTTTTGTTTGGTAATTCCCTTTAATCCGGGCTGTGGATCGGGGAAATCAGTAATTGCATTAACTGTATTATTTTTTAGATCTCTTATAAAATAATTAGGCTGCTCTGTTTGGCTTTGTTTGTTAGTAATTACCAACATTTTTTCAAAATCGAGAATATCAGTAACACTTTCGTAATATGGTTCAGCAGATCGCCAGAGTATATTAGATTTTTTTGTATTAATATCAAATGAAGATAAAAATGGAAGATCCCCTTTGTCTGATGATCCGGCCCCTCTCATCCATATCTCAGACCCATTTATTAATTTAACCGAATACCTTCCAAATTTATTTTTATCAGTTACAGGCGTTCCGGGATCATTGTATGCATCATCCGTACTGCGGTCTATTAATACATCTATTGATCCGGTTGCGGGATTTAGTTTATTCAATTTTACCCTGTGCTTTACCCGTGATCCTTCTGTTACCAGTACCAAATTATCGTTTACACCAGAAATGCTATAAATCCTCATTGCCGTTTTTATCAATTCTTTACGATTAGTAAAAGGTGCACTTAAAGTATAAGCAGCATCATGGTAATCCATTTTTTTATTTATCAATCCGCTATCTAAAGGTTCAATCCACACTATTGTTGCAGCTTCATCCTGTTTCCAGTTATAGTTTCTGGGAGCATCAAGAACATTATCAAAACCCCTGGGGGTCAATTCTCCTGAAGGTATTTTCGCAAGTGCTTTAATCTCTTTTCCATTAATATCAGTGATTATTACTGTCGCCGGAAAACTTCCTGCCGTAACCAGGTACGAGAATGGTTTAGTAATTTTTTGCAACAATAAATACTTCCTGTCAGGGGAAATATTTATATCATTATAAATTGCCGGGCTACCAATTTTTGTTTCAGTTCCATTACTATTTTTAATTAGCTGGGCAGTTGCATAAAATTCAAATAGCAACTCATCATATGGACTTTTTATTAGATCCTGGTAGGTAGGGGAAGCAGCAACCTTGCCTAAATTCTCCTGAATTATAGGGCCTTTTGGCGCAAGAAGCTTTGCAGGCACCATACTTAAAGGTTTGCTAACCGCAGAATATAATATTGAATTATTATCAATCCAATCATAATTGTTTCCCATTACAACATTTACACTGTTTTTATTCCATTTTGCAGCTTTTTTTGTGGAAACATCTATTACATACAGATCAATATTTTTTAATGAAGAATTTGTAAATGCAACTTTATTTTCATCAGGATTCCATTTTACATTACCGGCTTTTAAATTTTGCGGGAGATCACTAATAGAGAATTCGGCACCGGTTTTTATATTTTTTAATTTAAAATTCAATATATAAGCTGCCCGGCTTGGTCCAAAATTATTTGGATTAATACGTATACCGGCAATCCGTAATTCAGGTTGTGCTAATTCTTCAATCCCGGGCATACTGCTTCGTTCCATTATCAACATCCAATTACCCTTAGAATCTATATCGATTGTTGGGGTTGGCCTTGCCATTACAAGGTCGTATATCTCTTTTGGCGGCGTTTTGTATTCTATCGCATCTTGTGCAAAAACTTTAAGGCTGATAAAGTTTATTAACAACAGGATTATGGTTTTATTCATCAGTGTGTTTATTTAGATAAACATAATAAAATTTGGCTGAATAAAAATAGAAAGCCATATTTGCATTACAAATGATAATTCAAACAAATAATAACAGCTGGTGGCAATCAATCTTTTGATTGTGTCGCATTGTTATATTTATTTGTTCCAAATAACTCAGCCCGACACAAAAGTGCCGGGTTTTTTAATTTTAGTAAATGAAGAAAATAGAAATCAATACCTCTTTTAAAAAGCTTTTAGCGGATGTATATACACCGGTCGGTATATACCTGCGGCTGCGGGACAGGTTCAGGGATACGGTCTTATTGGAGAGTACAGATTTTCATGCCGGAGAGAACAGCTATTCTTTTATTGGTATCAATGCTATTGGAGGTATTGAGATAACTAATCCCCACGAGATAGAATTTAAACTGCCTGCCAGGAATCCTGAAAAAATAAAAATTGATAAAGCAAATAATATCACAGGTCATCTTTTAAATTTTATGCAGCGCTTTGATGTGAAAGAAGTTGCGAAAAAACCGGTGAATATTGCACAGGGTTTATTTGGCTATACAACATTTGATGCGATACAGTTTTTTGATACTATTAAATTGAGTGCTCCGAAAGTCTCCCCTTTGGGGGGAGACCTGCCACCGGCAGGCAGGTTTAGAGGGGGCTATCCCTTTAATGCGTTATCGCCTTTACCAGTACGTGATAGCAATAAATCATTTTAAAGATGAATTATTTATTTGTGAGAATCACATAGATAATATTGTAAGTGAAATTGATATAGTAGAAAGCCTCATAAAAAGTAAAGATGTTCCTGTATATCCTTTCAAAGTAAAAGGAGAGGAAACTTCATCAATTACAAATGAAGAATACATTGAGATGGTGAAAAAAGGAATTGCCAGTTGTCATCGTGGAGATGTTTTTCAAATAGTTTTAAGTAGAAAGTTTAAGCAATCTTTCTCAGGAGATGAGTTCAATGTATACCGTGCATTGAGAAGCATCAATCCAAGTCCTTATCTTTTTTATTTTGATTATGGAGATTATAAACTGATCGGCAGCAGTCCTGAAAGCCAGTTGATAATTGAAAATAATAAAGCAACTGTCCATCCCATAGCAGGCACATTTAAAAGAACAGGTGATGATGAAGTGGATCAGCAGTTAGCCGCAAACTTATTGACTGATAAAAAAGAGAATGCCGAACATGTAATGCTGGTAGATCTTGCAAGAAATGATCTTAGCAGGATGTGTGATGAAGTTAAGGTTACAGAATTCTCAAGGATACAATATTATTCCCACGTTATCCATTTGGTAAGCGAGGTAAAAGGTGTTGTAAGAAAAGATACAAATCCATTTGACCTGTTAGCAGTAACATTTCCGGCAGGCACATTAAGTGGTGCCCCAAAGTACAGGGCCATGCAGCTGATAAATGAATATGAATCTGAGCCAAGAAGTTACTATGGTGGTTGTATTGGCTTTATGGGATTTGATGGTAGCTGTAATCATGCAATAATGATAAGAACGTTTTTAAGTAAGGATAATACTTTGACTTACCAGGCTGGGGCAGGCATAGTTGCTGTATCACAACCGGAAAGTGAATTACAGGAAGTGAATAATAAATTGAATGCATTAAAAAAAGCAATTGAGCTGGCAGAAAATATTTAGAAATGAAAGTATTAATTTTTGATAACTACGATTCGTTCACTTACAACCTGGTGCATTTGGTGGAGAAAATAATTCACCAAAAAGTTGATGTGTATCGTAATGATCAAATATTATTGGAAAAAGTGAAGGAGTACGATAAGATAATTCTATCTCCAGGGCCTGGCATACCTATCGAAGCAGGGTTGTTATTGCCTTTGATAAAGGAATATGCACCAACAAAATCCATACTGGGCGTATGTTTAGGGCACCAGGCTATTGGTGAAGCTTTTGGCGGAACATTAATAAACCTAAGCACTGTTTATCATGGAGTGGCAACCGATTGCCAATTATCGAAATCAAAATTGTTTGAAGGATTGCCGGGCAACATAACCATCGGCCGTTATCATTCATGGATAGTGAGCGATAAAGATTTCCCGAAGGATTTAGAAATTACAGCCCGTGATGAAAATAATTATATAATGGGATTACAACATAAAACATTTGATGTGCAGGGGGTACAATTTCACCCTGAAAGTGTATTAACACCGGATGGAGAAAAAATTATGAGGAACTGGTTAAAAAATTAGTATGAAAAAAATTCTTTCTTTTTTATTCGAACATAAAACTCTGGACAGGGATTCTGCAAGAGAAGTATTGATAAACATTTCAAAAGGAATGTATAATGAAAGTGAGATCGCATCTTTCACTACCGTATTTCTTATGAGAAGTATTACTATTGATGAGCTGCAGGGTTTCAGGGATGCATTAATGGAATTGTGTGTGCCAATAAATTTTAGTGATCACCAGGTTTTGGATATTGTAGGTACAGGCGGCGATGGGAAAAACACTTTTAATATTTCAACACTTAGTTCTTTTGTTGTTGCAGGCACAGGAAATAAAGTTGCCAAGCATGGAAATTATGGGGCATCATCTATTAGCGGTTCCAGTAATGTGATGGAACAATTGGGTTATAAATTCACAAACGATGAAAGTGCTTTAAAAAAGCAGGTAGAAGAAGCAAACATTTGTTTTTTACATGCGCCCTTGTTTCATCCTGCATTAAAAATTGTTGCGCCGATAAGGAAAAATTTGGGTGTTCGCACTTTCTTTAATATGCTTGGGCCAATGGTTAATCCTTCTGTTCCTGATTACCAGCTGGTAGGAGTTTTTAATTTGGAGATGGGAAGGATATATAACTATTTGTTGCAGCAAACAGGTAAAGCTTTTACTATTATTCATAGTCTTGATGGTTATGATGAGATATCTCTTACCAATGATGCAAAGGTGATAACTAATAAAGGTGAAAAAATTTATACTGCTGAAGACCTTGGGAAAAGATCAGTGAGTCCTGATGATATTCATGGCGGTAACTCCGTTGAAGAGGCTGCTAAAATATTTTTGAAGATATTGAAAGGTGAAGGTACATGGGCACAAAATGCGGTGGTGTTAGCCAATGCAGCTATGGGTTTACAGTGTATTGGAAAATATAAGAATTACGAAGAGTGCTATTCAGTTTCGGTAGAAAGTTTGGAAAGTGGTGCAGCATTACGATCATTAAATAAATTAGTTAGTAGTGAACATTCTTGATACGATAATAGCAAAAAAGAAAGTTGAAGTTGATGAAAGGAAACGCAGTAAAAGTATTGCTGAATTAGAGAATGGCCCTTTCTTCAAAAATAAAGTGCTTGATTTTAGAGAATATTTATTAAGAGACGATAAAACAGGCATCATTGCAGAGTTTAAAAGAGGATCGCCATCAAAAGGCATGATTAATAATTTATCGACTGTTACAGAGGTTACCGCGGCTTATACAAAATATGGGGCCAGCGGTATTTCTATTCTTACAGATGAAGAATTTTTTGGAGGCTCTTTACGTGATCTTTTGGAAGCAACAATTAATAAGGTCCCATTATTGAGAAAAGATTTTATCATTGATGAATACCAGGTAATTGAATCCAAAGCATTTGGTGCAGAAGTAATTTTGCTGATAGCTGCCTGTTTAAAAAAAGAAGAAGTAAAAGCGCATGCCGCAACTGCAAAAAAAATTGGCTTAAATATTTTGCTTGAAATTCATAATGAAGAGGAACTGGACCACATTTGTGATGAAGTAGATGTTGTAGGAATTAATAACCGTAACCTTAAAACCTTTTCTGTAGATATAAATCGTTCAATTGAATTGGGGAAAAAAGTTCCTTCTGATAAAATAAAAATATCAGAGAGCGGTATTGATAATGTTTCAACTATAAGACTTTTGCAACAGCATGGCTTTAAAGGTTTTTTAATGGGAGAGAAGTTTATGAAAGAAAAAGATCCCGGAGAAGCATTTAGAATTTTTACAGAAGAATTAAACAAAGAGAATGAAAATTAAAGTTTGCGGTATAACACAGGTAGATCAATTAAAGCAACTGGATGAGCTTGGAGTTGATTATGCCGGATTGATCTTCTTTCGGCAGTCTGCAAGATATATGCTGGATAAATTTAAAACCAAAGATGTTCAAAACCTCGATCTGGGTTTGCAAAAGGCAGGTGTATTTGTAAATGCTTCAGAAGAAGAAATAAATACGCAGGTTGAATTATATGGTTTGGATCTTGTACAGTTACATGGCGATGAAACACCTGCATTTTGTAAACACATCAGCAACACTGTAAGCGTAATAAAGGCATTCAGGATAACTAAATATAATGAGCAAAATATTGACTGGATGGTGAAACCATACGAAGATGTTTGCGATTATTATTTGTTTGATACCAACAGGAAAGGTGCTTATGGAGGAACCGGAGAAAAGTTTGATTGGAAAATTTTAAATAACAATGTTATAAATAAACCGTTTTTTTTAAGTGGCGGCATTGGCTTAGCTGACGTGGAAAAAGTTAAAGCTTTTCATCATCCGTTTTTATATGCAGTTGATATTAACAGTATGATAGAAGTTGCACCTGGTGTAAAAGACATGGACCAGGTTAAAATGTTTGTAGAAGAATTAAAAAGAAAATAAAACAATGAGTACAAATAAAAATGAAAAAGCCCCTTTAGGGGTTTGGGGTGTAAATGAATATGGCTACTATGGTGAGTTTGGCGGGGCCTTCATCCCTGAAATGTTATACCCTAATGTAAAAGAATTACAGGACAGATATTTGTCAATAATAAGGGAGGATGATTTTAAAAAAGAATTTGAGCACCTGTTAAAAGACTATGCTGGCAGGCCCACACCATTATTTTTGGCTGAAAGATTAAGTGAAAAGTATGGCGCAAATATTTATTTAAAGAGGGAAGATCTTTGTCATACAGGTGCACATAAAATTAATAATACGATAGGACAGATTCTATTAGCACAACGATTAAGGAAAAAAAGAATTATTGCCGAAACAGGTGCAGGGCAACACGGGGTAGCAACTGCAACTGTTTGTGCATTAAAAGGATTAGCGTGTATTGTGTACATGGGAGAAAAAGATATGGAGCGACAGGCTCCTAATGTGGCAAGAATGAAAATGCTTGGCGCAAAAGTGATACCTGTAATAAGCGGAAGCAAAACATTAAAAGACGCTACCAACGAAGCTATCAGGGATTGGATAAACCATCCGGCGGATACATATTATATTATCGGAAGCGTGGTAGGGCCTCATCCATATCCTGATATGGTTGCCCGATTTCAAAGTATTATAAGTGAAGAGATACGCAAACAACTAAAAGAAAAAACAGGAAAAGAGTTACCTGATTATGTTTTTGCATGCGTAGGAGGAGGTAGTAATGCAGCAGGGGCTTTTTATCATTTCCTGGATGAGACATCTGTAAAATTAGTTGCTGTTGAAGCAGCCGGGCAAGGTATTGAAAGTGGATTTTCTGCAGCTACCACTCAATTAGGCACAACCGGTATTTTGCATGGAAGTAAAAGTCTTGTTATGCAAACAGCCGACGGCCAGGTGGTAGAACCTCACAGTATTTCAGCAGGATTGGATTATCCGGGTATTGGCCCCATGCATGCACATTTATATAATAGCGGACGTGGGATTTTTTTAAGTGCTACCGATACTGAAGCTGTTGAAGCAGCAAAAGAACTAGCATCATTAGAAGGCATAATTCCTGCCCTGGAGCCAGCACATGCTTTATTTGCTTTAAGAAAATTACAGTTTAAAAAAAGTGATATTGTAGTTGTAAACCTTAGTGGCAGAGGAGATAAAGACCTGGATACTTATATGAAGTTTATATGAACCGAATCAATAAATTATTTTCTGAAAAAAATAAGAATATTCTGAATGTTTACTACACTGCAGGATTTCCGGATTTAGAAAGCACAACAGTAGTTTTGAATGCTTTACAAAAACATGGTGCTGATATGGTAGAGATTGGAATGCCTTATAGTGATCCCTTAGCGGATGGCCCGGTTATACAGCAAAGCAGTATGATTGCTTTGGAAAATGGCATGACTATTCAAATTCTTTTTGAGCAATTAAAAGACTGCCGAAAAAATTTTCATCTTCCCTTACTATTAATGGGTTATTTAAATCCCGTTATGCAATTCGGGATTGAAAGATTTTGTAAGATGGCAAACGAGGTTGGTGTGGATGGAATCATTCTGCCTGACCTTCCTGTTTATGAATTTGAAAATGAGTATAAAAAATATTTTGAGCAGAATGATCTCCATTTTATTTTTCTTATTACTCCTGAAACCTCGGAAGAACGAATAAAAAAGATCGACCGGTTAAGTACAGGATTTATTTATGCTGTATCCTCATCTTCTACAACCGGTAACAATAAAGAATTTGATGAACAGGAGAAATATTTTTCAAGGATCAAACAAATGAATCTAAAAAACCCTGTATTAATTGGTTTTGGTATTAAAGACAAACAAACTTTTGATATAGCATGTAAATACGGTAACGGTGCCATTATTGGCAGTGCATACATAAATGCATTAAATGGATCAGCAGATATTAAAAAAACAACACAACAATTCCTGGAATCTATCTTACGTTAATAATTTGTTTTATTAATCCTGTCTTCCGGTATGCAGGCTATCATCTGTTGAAAACAATTTAAATTTGCCCTTAAATAAATTTGTAATGAGATCAATTTTTATTTTACTTCTTTTATTACCTGTTATTGGTTTTACCCAGGTTAAAAAGCCGGTTAAATCAAAGCCAGCCGTTAAAGCTGCAGCATTTGATGGTTACATTATTACCGGAATGGTAACAGGATTTCCTGATGGAACGCCGGTATCTTTCTTAAATGAGCAAACAAACGCACCCGAACAACAGGCAATAATAAACAAAGGAAAATTTATTATTAAGGGCAAAATGGATCAGCCCGGTTTTAAAGGATTAATCTTTAATAATGCACCTCCTCTTGTTCCATTATTTCTTGATAATAGCAACATAAAAATTACAGGTAATAAAGATGCACTGGATAAGCTTGTTATTTCCGGCTCACCTGTTCACGAACAATTTATAATATATACATCTGCTATTAAACCGTATGAAAAATTTCTTTCCCCTGATGCGGTTCAGGATTCATTTGCTCTTGATCAGATAGCATCTACCAGCGAGTATTTTGTAAAAAAATATCCCACTTCTCCCGTATCTCCCTTGGCAATAATTCGCTTATACCAGGCCACTCAAAATGGGATGAAAGCAGAAGAATTATATAATCTCCTGCCAGGTCATATTCGATCCAGCCCGTTAGGAAATTATATACCTCAGCTGATAGCTGAATCCAAAATAAACCCGATAGGTTCTTTTGTTTCAGATTTTACTCAAGCTGATACAGCAGGCATACCAATCAATATTTCAGGATACAGGGGAAAGTATGTATTGATTGACTTTTGGGCAAGCTGGTGCCGCCCTTGCAGGCAGGAAAACCCAAATGTTGTGGCAGCATTTGATAAATTTAAAAATAAAAACTTCACCGTTTTAGGCGTATCACTCGATCAAAATAAAAAAGCATGGATAGATGCGATTAAAATGGATGGTTTAAACTGGAGTCATGTAAGCGATCTCAAAGGATGGGGAAACCAGGTTGCAGCTAAATTTAAAGTCACCAGCATTCCTCAAAATTTATTGCTGGATCCGCAGGGGAAAATAATTGCAAAGAATCTCCGTGGTGGAGCATTACAGGGCAGGCTGAATGCTGTTTTAAAGTAAACGATTTTTCATCCTAAAGCATAAAGCATTTTTTTTACTCAACGATAAACAGATCCTTCCTTCGTCAGGATGACAGTTCGGGTTGTCATGCTGAGGCACGAAGCATCTTTTAATTCAAAGCTTATCAGGAGGCCATTTGCCAAACAATTCCACATTTAAAAATTTAAAATCAGGGTTCATAGATTTAATGAGATTGTCTTTTTTAAATCTTTTCCATCCTTTAATTTCTTTTTCTCTTGCAATTGCTTCATTAACATATTTATAGTCTTCATAATACAGAAGGAAGTGTACATAATATTTACCTGTGAAACTCTTATTGTCACCAGCCTGTAAAAAATGTTCAACAATTCTTACTTCCAGATTATTTGTAATTCCTGTATACAAAACCGTTTTATTATAATTGGTCAAAATGTAAACGCTATATGCTGTTTTATTTATGATCATTAGATTTAAATTTTATTTCATCAACTGCCTCTTATACAATTGCACAGCATTCTCTAATCCTAAATAAATCGCATCACATATTAATGCATGCCCAATGGAAACTTCCAGAAGCCCTGGAATATGCTGAGAAAAATATTTTAAATTATTCAGATCCAGATCATGGCCGGCATTAATTCCCAAACCGAGTTCGTTTGCTTTTTTAGCCGAAGCGATATAAGGTTGTATTGCATCTTTACTTTTTGCCATTGACCAATGACCGTGCCTGTCCAGGCAGGCTTTGACCATTGACTGCCTTGCAAAAGATTCAGTATAGAGTTCAATCCTGTCAGTTCCCGTTTCCGCGGCACCTTCTACCATTTTAATATCAGCATCAACAAAAATGGAAACCCGTATGCCTGCATTTTTAAAAATTGAAATAATTTCTTTTAAATAGTTTTTATTTCTTATCGTATCCCAGCCATGATCAGAAGTTAATTGTCCTTCTGCATCCGGAACCAGTGTTACCTGTGTTGGTTTGTTTGCTAAAACAAGCTCAACAAATTTTTGTTCTTTGGGGTTTCCTTCAATATTAAATTCTGTTGTAATTATTTTTTTAAGCTCATACACATCTGCATATCGTATGTGTCTTTCATCAGGGCGTGGATGCACCGTAATACCATCTGCGCCAAAACGTTCAATATTTTGTGTTGTTTTAATAAGATCAGGATTATTACCGCCACGTGAATTACGAAGCGTTGCTATTTTATTAATATTTACAGAAAGCTTTGACTGGCTCATTACCTAAAATTAAGTGCAAATCTCATGTGTAAGTAAAAAAAAGGGTCTCATTTTTTTGAGACCCATGATCGTAATTTTTTTGATTATTTCTTTTATTGATCCCACCAAAGACGGGTAACCAAAGTAACCTGCGGTATGTTTGCATTGTTACGACTTATTTCTATAGTAGGGTAAGCTGCCCGGCGTATGAATTCATTTAGTGCAGCATTTACCGGTAAAGTAAAATCCTTGTATTTATAATCATATCTTCTTGCATCAACCCATGCTTCAGGATGAAGAAACATAGCAACATATTTTTCTTTAAATATCAAATCTAAGGTTAGAGCATTTGCACCAACAGAAACTGTTGAAAGAGCTATATAGGTATCCCGGGCTGTGGCGGAAACACCCATCATATCCATGTGTGCACGAATTCCTGCTAAGTAAGCTGAATAAGCTCTTGTCCTGTCGCCACTGCGAAATGCAGCTTCTGCCTCAATAAACTTCATTTCGGCGAAAGTTACCAGCCATAACGAAGCACCTGATTTTGAATAGAACCCCGATGTTGTAAGAACAGATTCTTCATTGCTGGTTCCGGTTCCTACTCTTCCTTTACCATTTGGTGTGCCTCTATAATCTCCAAACTTAGTAAGATTGGTGATTAGTGGTAATCTTGGGTCAGTTACCCCAATAAATGTTTTGCCGTTTAAGGCATCTACAAATTGCTCACTTAACCATCCATTTAAAAGTAAATTTGCATTATCCCTTGCTACCTGGTTCCACGGACTGTTGCCCGGGAAAGTAGTGAGAGCTGCATTATCAGTATTAGATGTATAAGCGCTTGCTAAAGTGGTTAATATTTCTGCAGGTTTATATTTGTCAGTTCTTTTTGAAAGTTGATTCAGGAACCTTGCTTTTAATGCATTAGCAGTTTTTATCCAGGCAGCAATACTTCCTCTATGAATAAGGTCACTACCGGCATCTAATCTTCTCAACGGAGCAGGTTTAGCTAATTCTGTTATTCCTTCATTAAGCAGCTTTACAGTTGTATCATGAAGAGCCTGCTGATTATCATAAGATGGTGTAAGATTTTCTTTCCCTTTAAAAGCCTGGCTATACGGTACATCTCCAAACATATTTATCAGCATGTTCAAATTCCAAGCTAAAAGTATTTTGCCTACACCAACATGTTCAGTGGCGCCGGTACTGATACCTAAATCCATCATTTGCTTAATATCTGTCATCACATCATAGTGTGCTGACCACGTGCCCGACAGATCTTCTTCTTTGTAAGTATCCCGATCACTGCCGGTACTGGGTGAAGCAAGATATTGCACATAATAAGAAGTGATATTTCCCATTCTAAATACATTTACTCCAGTCTGATATGTGGAACTCACTAATAAACTATTAATCGGCGGATTATAAACCAGGTTTGGGTCAGTATTTATATCCAGGTACTTTGTACATCCGCTAAATAAAAATGCATCAATGAGAAAAAAATAAGAAAGATATTTTTTCATTTTAATTATTTTTAGAATGAAAGATTTAATGACATGATATAAC
>MWYX01000062.1 GCA_002050465.1 Chitinophagales bacterium 65-1 | reverse complement strand
CAATTGCCGGTGCAATTATGGGAGTTGGGGCTACAAAAAGACTTTCAGCCGTACGATGGGGTATAACTGTAAGCCTGCTTTGGGCGTGGATATTAACCATTCCTATAAGCGCAGGTTTAGCTGCCTTAATATACTTCGTGGTATTTCGCACATAATGTTATGTCAGTGCGGCGACGTATTAAAATAATTTTGCGTTTCACGTTTGCCGTTTCACGTTTGCATTCTTACCACAATTTTTTTCTTTCTTTGCACCATGAAAAAAATTTTAGTTACAGGTGGATGCGGATATATTGGTGCTCATACAATTATAGATCTTATTGAAAATGGTTTTGAGCCAATTTGTGTTGATAATAATTCAAGATCTACTCCTGTTCTATTAGAAGGCATAGAAAAAATTACTGGTAAAAAAATTAAGAATTATAAAGTAGATCTATGCAGTTTTGATGAAACACATGCCGTTTTCCAGGAGAATCCTGATATTGAAGGAATCATTCATTTTGCAGCTTATAAGGCGGTTGGAGAATCAGTACACGAACCTTTACTTTACTTTGAAAATAATTTATTTTCGCTTATAAACATTTTAAAGTGTGTAAAGGAGTTTAAAGTTCCGTATTTTATTTTCTCTTCATCCTGTACGGTATATGGTAACCCTGATGAAATTCCGGTTACCGAAAACACCCCAACCAAACCCGCTGAATCACCTTACGGTTATACAAAGCAAATAGGAGAACAAATTGTAAGTGAAACAACCAAAACCATCTTTGCCCAAAGCATCTTACTAAGATATTTCAATCCTGTTGGCGCTCATCCTACAGCCCTTATTGGCGAGATGCCATTAGGTAAGCCTGAGAATCTGGTACCAGCCATAACTCAAACTGCAATAGGAAAAATACCTCAGTTGAAAGTGCACGGAAATGATTACCCTACACGTGATGGTTCCTGCGTAAGGGATTATATACATGTTTGCGATATTGCACATGCACACATCCTGGCACTGCAATATCTTATAAAACGTAAAAATAAGAGCAGGTGTGAAATTTTTAATTTGGGGACTGGAAACGGGGTAACTGTTTTAGAAGCAATAAAGGCCTTTGAAAAAGTAAGTGGTGTAAAATTAAATTATATAATTGGCCCACGCAGGCAGGGAGATATTGTAGCTGTGTATGCTGATAATAAACTTGCAAGAGAACAGTTGGGATGGGAAATTGAATATTCTTTAGACGAGATGATGTTAACCGCATGGAAGTGGGAACTTAAATTAAAAGACGATGAAGCAATACATAATAATCCAAATTTTAAAATGAATTAGCGTCTGTATGGTAAGTTAGTGTAAACACTTATCTTAGCCGCAGACTTAATTAAAGATTTTAAATGCTTAAAGATATTCAGCCTGTTAACGAGAAGGAAACAAGAGAAGGCTTTGGTGAGGGAATTTATGAACTGGGTAAACGCAATAGGAATGTTGTTGTTCTTACTGCAGATCTGGGAGGCTCATTAAAACTTAAACCCTTTATTAAAGAATTTCCTGAAAGATTTTTTCAATGTGGTATTGCTGAAGCAAATATGATGGGTATTGCTGCAGGCCTTACTATAGGAGGTAAAATTCCTTTCACTACAACATTTGCTAATTTTTCCACCGGCCGGGTTTACGATCAAATACGTCAATCAATAGCATATAGTAAAAAAAATGTAAAGATATGTGCATCTCATGCCGGCTTAACGCTGGGAGAAGATGGTGCTACACACCAGATTTTAGAAGATATTGGCTTAATGAAAATGTTACCCGGTATGACGGTGATAGTGCCATGCGACTTTAATCAAACCAAAGCAGCTACAATAGCGATTGCAGATTATAAAGGGCCTGTATATTTAAGATTCGGCAGACCTAAATGGCCAAATTTTACTAATGAAAATGAATTTGAAATTGGTAAAGCACAAATTTTAGGTGAGGGGAATGATGTTACCATTTTTGCCTGTGGGCATCTGGTATGGAAAGCAATTGAAGCCGGTAAAATTTTAGAAGAAAAAGGAATTAGCGTAGAAGTGATAAATATTCATACTATAAAACCGTTGGATGTTGATGCGGTCATTAAATCAATCACTAAAACAAAATGCGCTGTTACAGCTGAAGAACATAATATTATAGGGGGGCTGGGAGATAGCATTGCACAGGTTGCGGCTAAAAATTTTCCCATTCCTATTGAATATGTAGGCACCAATGATACTTTTGGTGAAAGCGGGAAGCCCCTTGAACTTCTTAAAAAATATGGATTAGATACTCCCAATATTGTTGCTGCTGCAGAAAGAGTAATGGCTAAAAAAACTTCTCTTTAAGATCTTAATCTTTGGTTTGATTCTTGTTTTTTTAGTAGTGCTAATAGGCTACTATGAAAAAAGTATACATTTTAGCTTTTGTTTTTGTAACTGGATTAATTTCCTGTGCTAAAGAACAATTATCAGCGGATTTACAAAACTGCATGCAACCACCTCCCGTATGGTGTGCAACAGTAAGGTGCAATCCTGACGGCAAACCTGTCTGCGGATGTAATAAGATTACTTATGGCAGCGCATGCGAGGCACAATGTGCAGGCATAGCATCATATACATACGGAGCATGTAGATAAATATGCAATTAAACTTAATTTCACCATTTATTACATAGATTATATGGCTGTTCAGCAGGATGATAAGGAGCTTTTATATAAGTTTAAGAAGGCAGATACTAAAGAATCTGCTTTTACAGCAATTTTAAAAAAATACCAGGAAAAATTATACTGGCATATACGCAGAATGGTAATTGATCACGATGATGCTAATGATGTACTTCAAAATATGTTCATCAAAGTTTGGAAGGGACTTGAAAATTTTAGAGAGGACAGCCAGTTATATACATGGCTTTATCGTATAGCAACCAATGAATGCCTTACCTTTTTGGAACAGCAAAAAAAAAGAAACATAACATCTTTAAGCGACGTGGAGACCGGTTTATCAAATAGGCTTAAAGCAGATACTAATTTTGATGCTACACGTTTGGAATGGAAATTACAGCTGGCAATTCAACAACTGCCTGAAAAGCAGAGAATTGTATTTAATTTAAGATATTATGATGAAATGCCTTATGAGGAAATGAGCAAGGTATTGGATACCAGCGAGGGAGCGTTAAAAGCAAGCTATCATCATGCAGCTAAAAAAATTGAAGAATTTATATTAAATGGCTAAATGTGTTTAAACTTTTAAGTATAATTCATGTCTATTAACCAATGAAATTATCAGCAGAAATATTCGAAGAATTGAAAAGCATCAGCCCTTTACTGGCAGGTATGGAAAAAAATAATGTTTTTTCTGTCCCAGAAGAATATTTCGACATACTTGCAGTTAACCTCTTAAAAAGAATAAATCCTAATACTGAATCCAAAGCCGATAAATTAAAAGTGCCTGAAGGGTATTTTGAAAATTTAAGCACAACTATTTTAAGTAAAATACGATCGCTGAATGATAATCCGGCAGATGAATTAAGATCATTATCCCCCCTGCTTTATGCTATTCAGAATGAAAATGTTTTTGAAGTTCCTGCTGGTTATTTCAGAAACTTACAGTATGAGATTCTGGATAAAGTATTTATAAAACCGGAAGCCAAAGTTGTGGAATTAAAGAAAAGAGATTCTATATGGAAATATGCTGCCGCAGCTGTGGTAACAGGCGTAATAGGATTAAGTCCTTTAATCATGTTTAATACTTCAAAAGCACCGGTAATTGATAAAGAGACTAAATTAGCAGTCTCCGCTTCAATTAAAACAGCTGCTCAGTTTAAAAATACGCAACAGATAAATACGGCCATAGCTTCTTTATCCGATGATGAAATAATTAAATATCTTGAAAGAACAGGCAGTGATGTTGACACTGAAATATTAGTTACAGGTATTGATGAAACTGAGCTTCCTGCTGCTAAAGATTATTTACTTGATGATAAGACATTAGATACTTATTTGAATTCAGATAAATATTCGCAAAATTAAACATGAATCAGATGAAACGATATTTCCTTATAATAGTTTTTCTTTTAGGAAGCTTTTCCCTTGTAAACGCCCAAAACGATAACAGGGAAAAAAGAGCGGAAAAGGTCCAGGCTCTAAAAATTGCCTTTATTACCCAAAAGCTGGAACTTACTTCTGATGAAGCTCAACGCTTTTGGCCGGTTTATAACCGCTTTGAAAGCGAAGTACGGCAAGTGATGATGGATAATAAACTGGGTGGAGACGCAATAGACAATGAAGAAAAAGTTTTAAATGTAAAAAAACGATACAGATCAGAATTTATAAAAGTACTCGGCCAGCAAAAAACAAATACTCTTTTTAACGCAGAGAAGGAGTTCAGAGGCGTTTTAATGCGCCAGCTTAAGAATAAGCAAGGCAATAATTCTTTCCGTAAATAGGTATTACTTTCTTTTTTATAACAATTTCTAAAGGAAAACTTGCATAATATAAAAATTCTGCTATTTTTGTTACTAGGTGTTTTTCATAGGTTAGCAACGGCCAGCCCTTTTTAGGGCCGGCCTTTTTTATTACATGCTAAAAGAACAGGTTGTGTTTGAAAGAGAAAAACCATTTAAGATAATTTATAATGGAATAGTATTACCCCATAAGTTTATAGCTGATTTTTTTGTTTTTGATTCAATCATACTAGAAATAAAATCTGCATTTCAAATTCATACAGAAAATTTTCGCCAGACTTTAAATTATTTAAAAGCTTCGCAAGTTAAATTAGGTATTATTATAAATTTTGGAGAAGATAAATTAAAATTCCAAAGGGTTATTTGTACTTATTAAGTCCTATTAGCTTTCATTAGTGAATATTGGCGTTTTAATGTCATGATAAAATAAAAATACCCATTTTTCACGTTCTCCTTCTTCTCTCCATAGTTGTCGTAATTGCATTGATTTCCTTCCATCATAATCATATTTAGCAATAAACTTATTTTTTATTTGTTGTAATTGAGGTGCTACATCTCCGCCAAAAAAAATCTTTTCTCCATTTTCCTCTATCCAAAAAACCTGGTGATAAGGGCAATGTGCTCCGCTAACTTCATGCGTTATATAGTTATTAATTTTCCCGGTTCCATCCGTAAATTTTAAATTGTCTGATTTTTTTAGTATTTCAAAATCTTCAATTATATAGGATGACTTTGTGTTTTGAAGAGCAAACTCAAACTCCTGCCTGTTTATATAATAAGTTGCATTGCTAAAGGTTACCACCCTTTCTCCGTTCTTTTGATGGCTTATTCCTCCGGCATGGTCTTTATGCAAATGGGAGAGCAATACTTTTGTAACATCTGATGGATTGATACCATTGTCTGATAAATTCTGGTGTATTTGTAAAATGTCCTTTTCATTTGCAAATCCCAAGCCCGTATCTAATAATAAAATATCCTTTGATGTAACAATTACAAAGGGTTGAATTTCTACCAATAAACTTCCGGCATTTCTCTCCTGTAATTTATCTTTCCCAAGATCGAATGGAATAAACTTTTTTGTTTTATCTACTGTAAAAGCGCCTTCGCTGAGAGGTATTATCTTCATATCTTATCCGTAAGGGTATATTTTTATATGGTTGCGTATCAAAAATATCATCCATATCATACTAATTAAAAAAAGCATTGCCGTAAACTGATGTGCAAGCCCAAACCATACAAGGTTATTTCCATAAGGCGATGTTATTACAGTTAGAATACCAAGCACCCCTTGCATCAAAATTAAAATTAAGGGGATCCATTTGGTCTTATTAAAAAGCGGATTACTATCAATTCCTTTTGCTTTCATTGTCCAGATAAAAACTAATACTATCAGGAGATATGCTATACTTCTGTGTAATAGTTGAATAGTAATCTTATTTTCTAAAAAGTTTTTCCACCACGGAGATAAATTATTTATCTGTTCCGGAATTATCATTCCGTTTATATCTGGCCATGTGGGAGCCGCAGTGGTCGCTTTTAATCCTGACATAAATGCACCATAAATAAGCTGGATAACAAGAACACCAATAATAATTATTGCAAATTTTTTAAGGAATTTATTTACCAGCTGTTTTTCTTTTAGTACCAATAAGGTTAGTGCAAACCAAAATGTATAACAGAGGAGAACAAGTGCAGCAATAAAATGAGCTGCCAATTCAAAATGACCAACAAACATTTTTTCAGGTACCAAACCACTCTTTACCATTATCCATCCTACAAGTCCCTGTAAAGCACCCAGTAAAAAAAGAATTATCAGAGGAATTATCATTCCCTGTTTAAATTTTTTTCTTAGAAGGAAATAAACAAAGCCGATTAAAAATACTATACCCAACAATCTGGCCCAGAAACGATGAAGCCATTCCCAGAAAAAAATGAATTTAAAATCGCTTAAAGTAAAATCAGCATGTATATATCTAAACTGATCTGTGTTTTTATATTTATCAAATTCTGCATGCCACTGGGCAGTATTTAAGGGCGGAAGGATTCCTGTTATTGGCTTCCATTCTGTTATTGACAAACCTGATTCTGTAAGCCTTGTAATTCCGCCAAGCAGTACCTGTATCATTATCATTCCTACCCCAATCAATAACCATATAGCAACTGGTTTAGATGATGAGTTATCCGAAGCATGCCGCATGCGCAAAGTTATTTGTATAAGGCCATTAAACTTTTATGTTGATAATTATTTGGATAAAATATTTACGGGATAATTACATTTGATAAAATTTCTGATTGCTTCTTCCATTTTTCCATAATAAATTTTGCGAAGCCGGCTTAGATGAAGCAGGACGGGGATGCTTTGCAGGTCCGGTATTTGCAGCAGCCGTTGTACTACCAAAAGATTTTTACCATCCTGCACTTAATGATTCTAAGCAAATGAAAAAAGAAGACAGAGAAATGCTTCGGCCAATAATTGAGACACAATGTATCTCTTATTCTGTCGCAAAAGTAGATAATGAAGAAATAGACAGGATAAATATTTTACAGGCATCCTTTAAAGCAATGCATATTTCTCTTAATAATCTAAAATATAAACCTCAGTATTTATTGGTAGATGGCAATCGTTTTAAAAAATATAAAGAATATCCTCATCGTTGTGTAATACAGGGAGATGGAATATATACATCTATAGCAGCCGCAAGCGTTCTTGCAAAAACTTACAGGGATGAATATATGCAGAAGTTGCATAAAAGATATAATATGTATGCATGGGAAACTAACAAAGGCTATGGTACTCCTGAACATCGCACTGCTATACAAAAACATGGATTATGCAAGTACCATCGTAAAAGCTTCAATATTTTTGCAGCCAGGCTTTGTGAAATTCATGATGATGAATTAGCTGAAGAGTTACAGGTTATGCCGCCCATTCCCCAAGCCCTTGCCTGATTATTTGCCATTCATCGGTAGTACAATCTATAATTGTAGATGGGTTCGTACCGCCGGGGCCACCATCAATTACAAAGTCAACTTTATCACCGAACTTTTCAAAAATAATTTCAGGGTCTGTATATTCTTCTACCATCTCTCCCGGTAAAGAGGCGCTTAAAATAGGTGTCTCCAATGTTTCTAAAATCCCCCTGCAAATTATATTATCAGGGATACGAAGCCCAATAGTTTCTTTTTTGCTTTTTAATATTTTAGGTACTTGTTTGCTTGCGGGTAAAATAAAGGTATATGGACCGGGTAAATAACTTTTCAGCATTCGATATAAAGGTGTATCAATACTTTTTGTATAATCACTTAAATGACTTAGGTCACGGCATATAAAAGAAAGTTGTGCTTTTTCCGGATCTACGTTTTTTATTTTGCAGATCCTCTCAACTGCCTTTTGATGGTGAATATCACATCCTAAACCATAGATTGTATCAGTAGGATATATAATAATGCCTCCAGCCTTAAGACACTCGGCAATTTGTTTTAACAATCTTGGTTGCGGATTATCAGGATGCAATTGTAGAAGCATATACAAAGTTTGAATAAAATTTATATTAAATACCGGTAAAGCAGAACACAAGTTAATCAACTACATTTGCAGGGTTTAAATTTAAAAATAATTAATCAAGAAAAAAGTTATGTCTGTTATCGCACTTGGTACTATGGCTTTCGATGCTATTGAAACCCCTTTTGGGAAAATTGATAAAATTGTAGGCGGATCAGCTACATATGTGGCGTATGCGGCAAGCCATCTTTATAAACCCATACAACAAATTTCAATTGTAGGAGCTGATTTTCCTGAAGAAGAGTTAAGCGAACTTAAAAGCCGTGGTGTGCACCTGGATGGAGTTGAAATAGTTGCAGATAAAAAATCTTTTTTCTGGAGTGGCAGGTATCATATGGATATGAATACAAGAGATACATTGATAACAGATCTAAATGTGCTGGCTGATTTTAATCCACAGGTTCCTGAGAGTTATCAGGGGGCTGACTTTTTAATGCTGGGTAATTTAATGCCACAGTTACAGATGAGTGTTATAAAACAATTGAAAACAAGACCAAAATTAATTGTTCTTGATACCATGAACTTTTGGATGGATACTGCAATGGAAGATCTGAAAAAAGTTATGACGATGATTGATGTATTGTTGATCAATGATACTGAGGCCAGGCAGCTTAGCGGAGATTTTTCATTAGTTAAGGCAGCAAAGAAAATACTTGATATGGGGCCAAAATATCTCATCATAAAAAAGGGAGAACATGGCGCTTTATTGTTTCATGACAATCATGTTTTTTTTGCACCTGCGTTGCCTTTGGAAGAGGTGTTTGACCCTACCGGTGCAGGAGATAGTTTTGCCGGTGGTTTTATCGGTCACCTTGCAAGAACAAAAGATATTAGTTTTGAAAATATGAAAACAGCGATTATTGTTGGTTCTGCAATGGCAAGTTTTTGTGTAGAAAAATTCGGGCCGCAGCGTTTAAAAGAAATTACCAAGGCAGATATAGATGTAAGACTCGAGGAGTTTGTACAGTTAGTAAATTTTGATATTGATCTTGTATAATTTATATGATTGAAGTAATTGCTCTTATCTTACTTACCGCCGAAATGGGAAGAATTGCATCACGCAAAGGGTTAAAGCCTGGGAGATGGCAACTCTATACGATATTAGCCTGGCTTGCAGGAGAATTCGTAGGTATATTAGTTGGTATCATGATATTTGGAACAAACAATCTTGTTAGTGTGATATTAGTTGCCCTTGCAGGTGCAATAACAGGATACTTAATTTTAAAATCGAATCTTTCAAAAAGGCCTGATTTAAATAGTGGTATAAATTAATTTAGAATTTCAAAAACAGTCCTTATGAATACCCACATGATTTTGTGTTACCATTTTCTTATTATATTTTTACATCACATTAAGGCGGATTTGTTTATTGTTCAGCCATATCGAACTAATAAACGCAAAGAAACTCACATACCGTTTCCCACACGTTTTATAGTTTAAATATCTTCTGAACGCAAACTGTTCGTCCTCATAAAATTATTATTATGAAAACAATTCACGATCGGTTAAAGGAAAAGATATTAATAATTGACGGTGCTATGGGCACCATGATCCAGCGACATAAACTTGAAGAAAAAGATTACCGCGGAGAAAGATTTAAGGACTGGCATAAAGATGTAAAAGGCAATAATGATCTTTTAAGTATTACACAACCTGACATTATTGAAAAAATTCACCTGCAGTATTTAGATGCAGGAGCTGATATTATAGAAACCAATACATTCAGTAGCACAACCATTGCTATGGCAGATTATGATATGCAATCATTGGCATACGAGTTAAACGTAGCAGCAGCTAAATGTGCCAGAAATGCTGTTACCAAATTTTTAGAATCTCGGAAAGTCTCCCCAATGGGGGGGGGGGTTGGAGGGGGCTTTTGTTGCAGGCGCCATAGGTCCTTTAAATAAAACTTTAAGTTTATCACCAGATGTAAATAATCCGGGTTACCGTGCAGTAACATTTGATGAAGTTGCAGGTGCATATTATGAACAAATAAAAGGATTAGTTGATGGGGGAGTTGATATTCTTTTGATCGAAACAATTTTTGATACGCTCAATGCCAAAGCCGCCATCTATGCAATTAAAAAATATTTCAGAGATACAAAGCAAAAGGAGCTTCCCATAATGATAAGCGGAACTATCACCGATGCCAGTGGACGTACCTTAAGCGGACAAACTCTGGAAGCATTTTATATTTCTGTATCACATGCAAAACCTTTAAGTATAGGATTGAATTGTGCTTTAGGAGCAAAAGAAATGCGTCCCCACATTGAAGAGCTAAGTCAATTGGCAAGTTGTTACACTTCTGCATATCCTAATGCAGGCTTGCCAAATGCCTTTGGCGAATATGATGAGCAGCCACATGAAACCGCACACATTATTGAAGAATGGGCGGCAGAAGGATTTGTAAATATTGTAGGTGGTTGCTGTGGTACAACGCCTGATCACATTAAACATATTGCAGAACAGGTAAAAAAATACAAGACCAGGGAATTACCTGCATTAGAAGAAGAGTTAGCGGTATAATAATAAAGTATGAGTGATACAATACAAATACAACCTTTTTTAAGATTAGCAGGCTTAGAGCCTCTAGTAGTTCGTCCGGAAACAAATTTTGTGAATGTAGGCGAACGTACTAATGTAACGGGCTCTAAAAAATTTGCAAGGTTAATACGGGAAGATAAATATGAAGAAGCACTTTCTGTTGCAAGACAACAGGTGGAAAATGGTGCACAAATTTTAGATGTTAATATGGATGATGCTTTGCTGGATGGGGAAAAAGCAATGACAACATTTCTAAACTTGTTACAGGCTGAACCGGACATTGCAAAGATCCCCGTTATGATCGATTCTTCTAAATTCAATATTATAGAAGCAGGGCTGAAATGCGTACAGGGTAAATGTATCGTGAATTCTATTTCAATGAAAGAAGGGGAGGAGAAATTTATTGAGCAGGCAATAATTTGTAAAAGCTATGGAGCGTCTGTTATCGTAATGGCCTTTGATGAAAAAGGGCAGGCAGATACGCAAGACCGGAAAGTGAAGATATGCGAAAAAGCATATAAGATATTAACAGAAAAGGTTGGTTATGATCCTCAGGACATAATTTTTGATCCAAATATTTTTGCAATAGCAACAGGAATTGAAGAACATAATAATTACGGCGTTGATTTTATTGAAGCCACCAGGATAATAAAACAAAAAATGCCACTTACTAAAGTGAGCGGGGGAGTAAGTAATATTTCTTTTTCATTTCGTGGCAACGATACCGTAAGGGATGCAATGCATTCTGTTTTTTTATATCATGCAATAAAGGCAGGCATGGGTATGGGTATTGTAAATGCAGGCCAGCTACAGGTTTACGAGCAAATTGAGCCGCAATTAAAAGAGCTTTGTGAGGATGTAATATTAAACCGGGATCTCGAGTCAACAGACAAACTTCTTGGATTTGCAGAAACAGTAAAACAAAAAGGCAAAGTTGAGGTTAAAGACCAGGCATGGAGAAGTGAGCCTGTAGAAAAACGGCTGAGTCATGCGCTGGTTAATGGAATTACAGATTATATTGATGCAGATACAGAAGAAGCAAGACTAAAATATTCCAAGCCATTGGATGTTATTGAAGGCCCTTTAATGGATGGAATGAATATCGTTGGTGATCTTTTTGGCAGCGGTAAAATGTTTCTACCTCAGGTAGTAAAAAGCGCCAGGGTGATGAAAAAATCTGTTGCTATTTTAACTCCTTACATAGAAGCGGAAAAAGAAGAACGAAGAATTGCTCATGTGGCTGCAGGAACAAAAAATGAAGAAGGGGCAGGAGCTGCAAAAATCTTATTAGCAACAGTAAAAGGCGATGTGCATGATATCGGGAAAAATATTGTTGGTGTTGTGTTGGGTTGCAATGGATATGATATCATTGACCTTGGTGTAATGGTTTCTGCAGATAAAATTTTACAGGCTGCTAAAGAAAACAACGTGGATATAATAGGATTGAGCGGATTAATAACACCATCATTAGATGAGATGGTACACATTGCTAAAGAAATGAAGCGCCAACATTTTGAAATTCCTTTATTGATTGGCGGCGCCACCACTTCACGGATGCATACTGCGGTCCGCATTGCGCCTGAATATGATAATGGGGTATTGCATGTGTTAGATGCTTCCCGAAGCGTAACAGCTGTAGGAAGTTTATTAAGTAAGGAACAAAAACCCGATTTTCTTAAAAATGTAAAAGTCGAATATTCCAATCTTCAAACACAGTTCTCAAATAAACAAAAATACAAGGTTTTAATACCATACGAAGAAGCAGTAGTAACGAAAGAATATTTTGATTGGAAGAATTATCAACCTGTGAAGCCAGCTGTTGACGGTATCAAAGTGTTTAAAGATTTTGACTTGGGTACTATTGCAGAATATATTGACTGGGGACCGTTCTTTATAGGTTGGGAAATGCCTGGTCGTTTTCCCGAGGTGCTTACG
This sequence comes from Chitinophagales bacterium 65-1, assembly GCA_002050465.1. GTDB lineage: Bacteria > Bacteroidota > Bacteroidia > Chitinophagales > Chitinophagaceae > Ginsengibacter. The sequence goes on along the minus strand of MWYX01000062.1, from coordinate 36,121 downwards.
GATAAAATTTTTGGTGCTGAGGCAACACGATTATATAATGATGCCAAAAAAATGGTTAAAACTATTATTGACAAAAAATGGTTTTCAGCTAACGGGACAATTGGATTTTGGGAAGCAAACTCCAATAATAAAGATACTATCACATTGCAAACTGATAATGGAGAAGTGAATTTGGAATCATTGCGGCAGCAGATGAAAAAAGCAATAGGGCAGCCAACATATTCTTTATCAGATTTTGTAAAGCCAAGTCCATCCCCAAGATTAGATATTGATTCTGAAAAGGGGACTGATTACATGGGAGCCTTTGCTGTTTGTATCCAGGGTGCCAGGGAACATATTGATCGCTTTGCGGCAGACAATGATGAATACAATAAAATTTTAGTGCAGATTTTAGCAGACAGGTTTGTAGAAGCATTTGCTGAATGCTTACATCAACAGGTTCGTAAAAAATATTGGGGGTATGTAAAAGATGAAGCACTCTCAAATGATCAACTAATTAAAGAAGAATACAAAGGAATACGGCCGGCGCCGGGTTATCCTGCATGCCCTGATCATACTGAGAAATTAAAATTGTTTTCTTTACTTAATGTTACTGAAAATATAGGTATTGAGCTTACAGAAAGCCTTGCTATGAATCCTCCTGCTTCCGTTTGCGGATGGTATTTTGCTCATCCTGAAAGTCATTATTTTGGCTTGGGCAAAATAGGAAGAGACCAGCTGGAAGACTATGCAAAAAGAAAAAATATGCCGTTGGAAGAAATGGAAAAATGGTTAAGGCCTAATATGGAATAGGAAATTTATAAAAATAAGATTATTTAATTTCAAGATATATTCATAATAAAAATGAAAGCCTCTAAATATTTTTTGTTTCTTTTAATTATTTTAATTGGTAGCTGCGCTGATAATAAAAATGATATTCCGGAAATAAGAGAAAATGTAAATAAAGCACCTGTAGCCTCTTATGTTATACCAATGGGCGACCCCAAACTTGATAGAAAATTTGGAGTTCAAATTTTTGAAACGCCTTTCACTTTCAAATACCTGCTGATGATGTTTCATGATGGAACAGAGCAGCAGGATACTTTGTATATACCCAATATTGTTGTTTCCCCTGTAATACAAATAAAGCCGGGCAGAGATACACTTTCATGTATTATCGGATTTTTAGATAAAGAAAAAATTTTTAAAGAATACAAGATGTTGTCAGCAAATAATGATCAGCTAAGGTTAACAACATTAAAAAAATATTCTTTAAGTACAAACTGATTACCTCTTCATCCCTTCCAGTTCTTTCTGCATCTTAAACATCTCATCACGCAGCCTTGCTGCTTCCATAAAATCAAGATCACGGGCAGCTTTTTCCATTTGTCTTTTGGTTTGAGAAATAGCTTTCTCCATTTGTGGGATTGTTTTATACTGTTCCTGGTCTTCTGCAGCAACAGTAATTAATTCATCAACTGCATAAGGTGATCTTTCGTCATAGCCCTTTATATCCAGTACTGAGGTCTGGCTCATTATCTGTGCAATTGATTTTTTTATAGTAGTAGGTGTAATATTATGTTTTATATTATAAGCAATTTGTTTGTCTCTACGCCGATCAGTTTCATCAATGGTTTTTTGCATGCTCTCTGTCATCTTATCCGCATAAAAAATTACCAATCCATCAATGTTGCGGGCAGCCCTACCTGCAGTTTGGGTTAGCGATCTCTCGTTGCGTAAAAAACCTTCCTTATCTGCATCAAGAATTGCAACAAGAGAAACTTCAGGAAGATCAAGACCTTCTCTTAAAAGATTTACACCTACCAATACATCGATCTCACCAAGCCTTAATTGCCTTAATATTTCCACCCTGTCCAATGTATCAACTTCACTGTGTATATATTTTGATTTTATATTAATTCTATGAAGGTACCTATCCATCTCCTCGGCCATTCGTTTTGTAAGGGTGGTTACCAGAACACGGTCGCCCTTGGTTACTCTTTTGTCAATCTCATCCAACAGGTCATCTATTTGATTTATTGAAGGACGTATTTCAATCGGCGGATCCAATAAACCTGTAGGCCGAACTACCTGCTCTACCACTACGCCTCCGCATTTTTCCAATTCATAATCTCCCGGTGTTGCGCTTATATAAACGGTTTGATTGAGCATTGCTTCAAACTCATTAAAATTAAGCGGCCGGTTATCCAATGCAGATGGCAAACGAAAACCATAATCAACCAAAATTAATTTTCTTGAACGGTCACCGCCATACATTCCGCTAACCTGTGGAATGGTTTGATGACTTTCATCAACAACACATAAAAAATCTTTTGGAAAATAATCTAGCAAACAAAATGGTCTTGTGCCCGGTTCTCTTCTGTCAAAAAATCTTGAATAATTTTCTACTCCATTGCAATAACCTAATTCACGGATCATTTCCACATCATAATTAACCCGTTCACTTATTCTTTGTGCTTCAATATACTTTCCGGTGCTTTTAAAATAATCAGTTTGCCTTCCGCATTCATCCTGAATCTCTGATAAAATATCCTGTAGTTTATCTTTTGGAGCAATGTATAAATTAGCCGGAAATATAGCTGCATTATCAATTTTAGAAATTCTTTTCCCGGTGTTTAATTCCAATGTTTCAATACTTTCCACTTCATCGCCAAAAAAGGTTATCCTGTAGCCATAATCCATGTAAGGAAGATTGATATCAACCGTATCTCCCTTTACCCTGAATGTTCCCCTGGCAAAATCTCCCTGCGTTCTGGAATACAATCCATTTACTAAAGAATGCAAAAATCCCTGCCGGCTTATGCTTTGCCCTGACTGAATTCTGACTACTCCTTCAGCAAAATCTTTTGGATTACCAATACCATAAATACAACTCACACTGGCAACAACAATAATGTCTCTCCTGCCGGTGAGTAATTGCGAAGTAGCTTGCAGCCTGAGCTTATCAAGCTCTTCATTTATACTGAGGTCTTTTTCAATGTATGTATCACTCACAGGCATGTATGCCTCAGGCTGGTAATAGTCATAATACGAAACAAAATAACCTACTGCATTATCCGGAAAAAACTGTTTGAACTCGCCATATAATTGTGCAACCAATGTTTTGTTATGCGTAAGAACCAATGTTGGTTTCTGAACATTTTGAATAACATTAGCAATAGTAAAGGTTTTTCCACTTCCTGTAACACCTAACAAGGTTTGATGTTTTTCTCCCTGCAAAATTCCCTGTGTAAGATCATGTATAGCTTCCGGCTGATCACCTGCGGGTTGATATGATGATTGAATCTGGAACGGCATAATAGGATTGTAAAATTAATCAATCATCCACTTAGCTTTTCCTAAAATGCAAAAAGGAAAAAGTTATCTAGTTAACCGATATATAAAGATTGCTGCACGTTGAATAAGTATGGGAAATTCCTTAAGGTTAATAATCTCACCAGGTGCATGAGCCCCGCTTCCGCTTGCCCCCAATCCATCTAAACAATCAACATATTTTGCTATATAAGAAATGTCTCCGGCACCACGGCTTCCCGGATCTCCCGCTTTAGTTTGTCCAATACCCATATCAATACTTACTCTATTTAATATTTGCACCAATGCATTATTGCCGGGTGTAGGTTCCATAGCCGGGATGCCTTCTGCAAAAACTATTTTGGCACTTGTGCCTTTTAAATTATCGGTTGCAGCAATTTTTTTCATTTTTACACGGGCACTATTTTTTTGAGCTTCTGTTAAGAAACGAAGATCTCCCTGCACTACTGTAACAGGAGAAATAATATTTGTTTTTCCTGAAACCTCGCCATAAATTTTTGCAGAGTCATATTTTATTTCAGAACCACCTATAACAAACCCGGGATTGAAGGTGAGATACTTTTCTTTACCTAACTGTTCACGGAATGTATTAATAATTCTTGCGGCTTCATAAATAGAACCATAGCCTGCAGTGAAAATTCCTGCGGAATGAGCCTGTCTTCCTGTTGTGGTAAGCTGCCAATGACTTGTCCCCCGCCGGGCAGCAGCTACAGTAGTTAAACTTCCGCCTTCAAATCCTAATGCAATGTCAGCTTGTTTAGCTCTTTCAATAAAATCTGCACGACTAACCGATGTTGGTTTACCAGATTTTTCTTCATCTCCCGTAAAGTAGGCTGTGATAGTTGTATTTTTTAAGTACCCCAATTTATATAAAGCTTGCAATGCTGAAAGTATTATCATATTTCCTCCTTTCATATCTACCACACCCTGCCCGGTAGCTGTTGAAGCATTTACTTTTTTATAGGGATTAGCAGGCATGTCGGGTTCAAAAACGGTATCCAGATGGCCTATTAGAAATAATTTTTTTCCCATTTTCCCATTGATATTAGCAACCAGATGTCCTGCACGTTTTAGTGAATCGGGTAATGTTATCCATTGGGTTGTAAAATCAATTTTGTCAAATTCTTTTCGTAAGATTGCGCCAACCTCCCTAACGCCTTCCAGATTATTTGTGCCGCTATTAATATTCACCAGCTGCTCCAGCATCCGCAAGGTTTGAGGCATCTGTTTGTTTATCTCATTAATGATTTTCGTTTCCTCTATAGTAAGTTTTTGTGCAGCTATTTTTAAGGATATGCATAATAATAAAAGCAATAATATTTTTTTCATATATAGTAATAAATTTACTGAACTAATTTTCGTGTTAAAAAACCCGTGTAATCAGGTACATCCATTAAATATTCACCTTTCATTAAAACTGATGTTAAAATGAAATCGGCAGTAGTACGATTGCAGGCAATTAAGATATTCCATGCTACAGCTAAACGTAATAAAGCTTTTACGTCACTATCATGGGGCTGTGCTTCCATAGGATCCCAGAAGAAAACCAGCAGATCAAGTTTTTCTTCTGCTATCATTGCACCAATTTGCTGATCGCCACCTAAAGGTCCGCTGAATAATTTTTTTACAGGAGTATCAAGATGCTGTTCCAGTAATCTTCCTGTAGTGCCCGTGGCTATTAATTCATGTTTTGATAAAACTGCTTTATTATAAATAGCCCAGTCAATAAGATCTTCTTTTTTATTATCATGAGCAACAAGTGCTACACGTTTGCGGGTTTGTATTTTACGGATATGGCTCATAATCTTTATTGGTTAATACGAAAAATGAGAAAACATAACCCTCTTATTATTCTTTAATATGTAATCAAAATATTATGTTTTCGTTATTTAAACATTTCAGGATGCATATCCTCCCATTGTGTAGTTTGTTGATAAGCCTTTGCTACCGCTAATAAAGTTGCTTCATCATATAATTTTCCAACTAAAGTTATACTGGTAGGTAGTTTATTTTTATTAAAGCCAGTTGGAAGAGAAATTGCCGGATGACCTGTAAGATTGGTTATCCTCAGCTGACTACCTGTAAACGTGGGACAAATAACCACATCGTATTGACTCATAAAATCATTCATTTTTTGCATCAGCAGGTAGCGATGACGATTAGCGTTTATATAGTCTACCGCAGGTATAAATCTTGAGGCCCTGAATGAATTAGGCCAATCTCCTCTTCCCTGTCTTGTCATTTTATCATCAAGATCGGTTCTTGTAAATTCATCAAAAGCTGCAGCAGCCTCCGCATTCAATATAATGCCGGTCATATTAAAATTGAAATGGCCGGAGTCAGGAAAATCCACAGGGATTAATTGTGCACCCGCTTTTCTAAAAGCCTCCAACACAGCTTGCTCATTACCCATTGTATCTTTCCTGCTAAAATAATTTTTTGCATAAGCTATCTTCAATTTAGATACATCGGTTTTGCCTGTATAATTAAAAGGCATATTAACAGCAGATGCATCTTTACCATCAGTACCATGCAAATAATAAAAGACAACCGCTGCATCTTCTGCTGAGCGGCAAATGGGACCTGCCTTATCCATACTCCAACTTAATGTCATTGCACCACTTCTGCTGATAGAGCCGAATGTTGGCCGCAATCCTGTAGCCCCACAAGTGGAAGCAGGGGAAATTATTGACCCTAATGTTTCAGTACCTATTGCAAATGGTATAAGACCTGCAACTGTTGCAGCAGTTGAGCCTGCCGAAGAGCCACTTGACCCGAATTTTAAATTCCAAGGATTTTTTGTTCTTCCGCCATACCAATAATCTCCCATTGCCAAAGCGCCCAAAGTAAATTTTGCTATTAGTACAGCCCCTGACTCTTTTAATTTTGTATATACATATGCATCCTCATCAATCGTTTGTTCTTTATAAGGAGCAGCGCCCCATGTTGTATTAGTGCCTCTAACTGCAAACAGATCTTTTAACCCGTAAGGAATTCCATGTAATGGGCCACGGTATTTTCCGGCTGCAATTTCTTTATCTGCCTGTGCTGCCTGTAGCATAGCGATCTCACTGGTAACAAAAATTACACTTTGAAGTGTGTCATCATATTTTTTTAGTCTGTTAATAAAAAAACGGGTAAGTTCAACAGATGTTATTTTTTTATTTTTAATCAGCGAAGCCAGTTGTAGTATTGAATAAAAAGCGAGATCATTTTTATTTTTAGGGAGATCGATGGCAAAAGGCAAATTCCATTTAACAGATTTTTGCACCATATTAAATTTCATGCCTGGTAATAAAGGGCTATGAACTAATGACATTGGAACATTATTACCAAGAGAATAACCATGCATTTTTTTTATTTCCCGAACATTATTTCTTACGGTGATATACATTGAATCTATCTCTGATTCTGTAAAATTCATGTCAAGAAACTTTTGTACAGTTGCAAAATCTTTTCTGGTAAGTGTATCCTGGGAAAATAAGTTTGTAGTAAATAATAAAATGGCAGCCAGCAGCAAAATCTTCATAGAAAAGTTTGCTACTAAGCTACTTATTTTTATTTGCCAGTGAAAGAAACGTTTATTGGATTATCCGTAATTGTTGAATTGAATTTTCTTTTTCAATTTCTTTTTTACGCATAAACCAGGCGATTGTAAAAGTTGGTATAATATCTAAGCCGGGCAATAACTCTTCTACAATTGAAAAAGCACCGCCAAACAGGCCTAATCTTTTTCCAAATAAAAAATAAAAAATAATACCTGAAACAGGTGCCCATACCAGGTCAATAAATTCACCAAAAAAAGGAACAATATAACTTGCACATCCTATAGCATCCAATACTAAACATGTAGTTAAACTCGGGAGGGTTTGTTTTTTCATTTCGTTTTTTTAATATTGATATTATCAAATTACTTTCCAAATTGGCATTTTGCTCTTTTGGCATCCTCTATACTTATGGTTTTAACTTTTACATTTCTATACAGACAAGGAATGCCGGCCGTTTTAGCGTACCTTTGCCGACTTAAAACAGCTTAGAGCAGTTACCTGTGATGGCTTAAAGAATATACATGGATATTAGAAACATAGCAATAATTGCACACGTAGATCACGGTAAAACAACACTTGTAGATAAAATTCTGCATAGCACAAATATTTTCAGAGATAACCAGGAAACCGGTGAATTGATAATGGATAGTAATGATCTTGAAAGAGAAAGAGGGATTACTATCTTTAGTAAGAATATTTCAGTAATGTACAAAGGAGTTAAAATAAATGTTATTGATACTCCGGGTCACGCAGATTTTGGTGGTGAGGTGGAAAGGGTCTTAAAAATGGCAGATGGTGTACTATTACTGGTTGATGCGTTTGAAGGCCCGATGCCGCAAACCCGTTTTGTATTGCAAAAGGCTTTGCAATTACATCTACACCCTATTGTTGTAATTAATAAAGTTGATAAGCCGAATTGTCGCCCTGATGAGGTGCATGATGCTGTATTTGAATTATTCTTTAATTTAGATGCAACTGAAGAGCAGCTTGATTTCCCTACAATTTATGGCTCCAGCAAACATGGGTGGATGAACACATCGCTAACTGAAACTGATAATATATTCCCCTTACTTGATACAATTCTTGAAAAAGTACCACCACCAAAAGTTACAGAGGGTACTCTTCAATTGCAAATAACTTCACTTGATTATTCTTCTTTTTTAGGAAGAATTGCAGTAGGCAGAATTGCAAGGGGAACGATAAAAGATCTGCAGCCCATTTCACTGATGAAGCTGGATGGAAAAATTGTTAAAAGCAGGGTTAAAGAATTATATGTTTTTGAAGGCCTGGGAAAAAAGAAAGTTACAGAAGTAAAGGCAGGAGATATTTGTGCTGTTGTAGGAATTGAAGGCTTCAACATTGGTGAAACCATTGCTGATTTTGAAAACCCTGAGGCCTTACCTGTTACCAGTGTGGATGAGCCTACAATGAATATGCAGTTCAGTATCAATAACTCTCCTTTTTTTGGTAAGGATGGAAAGTTTGTTACTTCAAGGCATTTAAAGGATCGACTTGAAAAAGAGTTAGAAAAAAATCTTGCGCTGCGGGTGAGTGATACCGGAAATGCTGATAGTTTTATGGTATATGGCAGGGGTATTTTGCATTTAAGTATTTTGGTGGAAACTATGCGTCGTGAGGGTTTTGAAATTACAATAGGACAGCCGCAGGTAATTACTAAAGAGATTGATGGAAAAAAATGTGAGCCTTATGAAAATCTGGTAGTAGATGTGCCTGCTGAATACAGCGGAAAAGTTATTGATCTTGTTACACAACGCAAAGGCGAAATGCTGATAATGGAAAGCAAAGGCGATATTCAACATCTTGAATTCGAAATCCCTTCAAGAGGTTTGATAGGATTACGCAGCAATATGCTTACCAATACGGCAGGCGAAGCTGTAATGGCTCATCGCTTTCTTGAATATAAGCCATGGAAAGGTTTTATTCCCGGTAGAAGTAATGGTGTTTTAATTTCCAAGAATACAGAAAGAACAACAGCTTATTCAATTGATAAACTCCAGGACAGGGGAAGGTTTTTTATTGATCCTAATGAAGAAGTTTATGCAGGGCAAATAATTGCTGAACATATAAAACCAGGTGATCTTGTAGTGAATGCTACAGAGCCTAAAAAACTTACGAACCACCGTGCAAGCGGAAGTGATGATGCATCCCGGGCAGCACCTAAAATACAAATGACATTAGAAGAATGCATGGAATATATTCAGCAGGATGAATGCATTGAAGTAACTCCTAAATCCATCCGCATGCGAAAAGTAATTCTTAATGAGGATGACAGGAAGAAGCAACAAAAATCTATGCAGATGGAAGAAGTTGGATAAAATTATAAATTACGCTTTATCAGCTATTTCATTTACCGCTCTTATTAATTTATCCAAATCTTTTAGGCTTGTATAAACATGCGGTGTTATTCTTACACAGCTGATGTTTTCCCAAACTATTCCAACAGTATGAATTTTATAGTTATTGAATAAGCTACTTTCCAACTCTGCCGGTGTGATGCCCTTAACTGATATACCGCAAATGGCACATCCATATTTTGGATTGAGAGATGTATGAATTTTTACTTTAGTATTTTGCTTTACAGCAGAAGCCCAGTAGTTTTTTAAATAGTGAATTCTTTCCTGCTTTCTTTTAGAGCCTATCGCATTGTGAAAATTAATAGCTTCCCCAATAGCCTGCTCAATAGGAAAGCTACGTGTACCAAGGTTTTCAAACTTTCGTATATCATCACTATTAGGTTTATCGCTGCATACAAGCGGCCAGATGTTTTTTATTTTATCTTTTTTTATCCATAACATGCCGCTGCCGATTGGTGCACTTAAAAATTTATGAAGACTTGTACCAAAATAATCAGCTCCAAGGTCAGGGATTTTAAAATCCAACAGACCAAATGAATGGGCACCATCCACCAAAACCTCAATGCCTTTTGCATGTGCCATCTTCACAATTTTTTTAACTGGCATTAGTTGACCCACCCAGTTTATCATGTGAGTAACATGAAGCAACTTTGTTTTAGATGTAATTGCTTTTTCATAAGCGTTTACAATTGTTTCATCATCTTCTATCGGGAAATTAAAATTTATTTGAGTATAGATGATCCCTTCTCTTGCAGCCCTTTGCTTCCAGGCATTTATCATATTTGGATAATCCTGTTTAGTACCAATCACCTCATCTCCTGCCTTTAAATTCAATCCAAAAATTACCGTGTTCAATGCCTCCGTTGCATTTCGGTTTATAGCTATCTCATTTGAATCACAGCCAGAAAGTGCTGCCAGTTTTTCTCTTAATGGTTCACGACCCTGATCCAGTATTCGCCACATATAATAGGATGGGCCTTCGTTAGCTAATCTGTTATACCTTTCTAAAGCATCCTGCACAACCTTTGGGGATGGGCTTACACCACCATTATTTAAATTGATGATATTAGGATTTGCCGTGTATGCCTGTTGAATTACACTCCAATAATCTTCATCACCTGCTGCCGCTTCAGGAGTTAACGAACTTATTCTTTTATTAGCTTGTTCAATATCAGTGGCATACAGTTGATTGTATAAATTATTTAGTGAAAAAGCACCTGTAAGTAAGCTTACTTTTCCTAAAAAACTCCTGCGGCTGGTATTCATTTTATCAATTGTTTAATGCAGAAAGTTAACCTTTTTAAAACTTACAATTGTACCTTTGCTCTTATAATATGAAAAAGATATTATTGATATTATGCTTCTCATTCAGCCTGTTATTTTTCAGTTTTGAAAATACAAAAGCACAATGTTCTATTTGTGCGAAAACGGCCCAACAGATGGGTGAAAAGCCTGCAAAAGGTTTTAATTCAGGTATTATTTATTTAATGCTTACCCCCTTTGCTATCGCAGGTTTTTTGGGTTACAGGTGGTGGAAAAACAATAAGGCGTAATAACATCAGGTTTTTTTACAAGAAGCAAAACATTTCTCCATAAAGTAATTTGAAAAAGGAGTTTGTTTAATAATTATTCCGGGAATATTTTTTTGATATTTAATTATAGCACCTATCTCTTCAGGAATAAAGCCTGTATACCCGGCAAATTTTATCTCATCTGAATTTTTAAGTTTAAACTTTCGTACCAGCAGCCAAAAAGCATGAAAAACATATTTGTTGTCTGTAATTTTCACCGGGTATTTATTCAGCAATTTAAAATATTCCGGAATTTCAATTTTTGGATTTTTATAGTATTTATTTGACTCCTGATTTTCATCAATACTAATATTTACGAGTATTTCAGGAATATATTCAAAGCCCCGATATTTTAAAAGATAACGGATATAAAAATCTACATCCACTACCCAGCTGAATTGAGGATCATATAAAAGAGTATCATCTTTTTTGTGCAGTGTTGTGCTCGGGTGCCCAATTACATTCAGATAAAAAAGATTCATTGGATCTTCCTCCAGCATTTTCTTTTTCCGCTCAGTAAGCAAGTCGCTTACCTGTTTGCCAGAAGGTGAATAGATATTGTTACTTGCCGAAAAGATGAATTTTTCTGAAGTGTTTTGTGCTCTTTCTGCAAATGTTTGCAATGACAATGGTGATGCAAACCAATCATCATCATGCATCATCTTTATCCATTCGCCGCTTGCTTTTCGTATAACTCTGTTGAAGTTTTCGCCCATGTTGGTAGGAGGATCATTTCTATAATACCGGATAGATAATTGGTTATTAAATTCTATAACTAAATGTTCTACCGAATTATCCGGACTATTATCAGTTATCACAATTTCATAATCAGAGAAAGTTTGTTTTATAATTGATTGCAGAAGGCGTTGGAGGTAATCTACATTCTTGTAGGTTGGAATACAGATTGAAATAAATGGATTACTCATTAATATATTTGTGGATATACCTATACAGGTTAAAGCTACCGTCAGCGTTTGAAATTTGTTCTATTTCCTCTTTTAAATCCAGTTTATTAATATTTTTCATTCGCTTATTTTGAATAAGTAGCCAGGCTTTTTCAGCAAGCATGCTATATTTCTTTTCACTTGTTGTTTTTTCTTTACATTCTAAAATTGCTTTCTTTAACTCCTTAATTCCACTTTTTTCAGAAGCAATTGTTTTAATAATTTCAATTTTATTGTTGCTATTAAAAGCCGGAGCTAACATTAGTTTAAGATTATTTATAAATGTTTCGGCATCTGGCCGGTCACTTTTATTTACAACAAAAATATCAGCTATCTCCATTAAGCCGGCTTTCATTGTCTGGATCACATCGCCGCCTTCAGGAACTAAAACAACCACTGTAACATCTGCGTGTCCTGCAATTTCAACTTCACTTTGGCCTATGCCAACGGTTTCTATAATAATATAATCAAAGCCTGCCGCCTTCATTACATCAGTTATCTCAATTATTTTTGGATGCAAACCTCCAAGGGAACCACGGGTTGCAAGTGAGCGAATAAACACGTTTGGATTATTATACCATTCACTCATTCTGATTCTGTCGCCAAGCAGCGAACCAAAATTAAAAGGCGAAGACGGGTCAACGCAAAGCACACCGATTTTTTTATTTCCTTTAATCAGCTCACCAATCAATGCATCAGTTAAGGTACTTTTTCCTGCACCGGGTGGGCCCGTTATACCAATGATTTTTGTTGTATTATTTAGAGGTAATTGTTGTAATAATTCCTCATAACCATTAACTTCATTTTCAACAAATGAAATACATCTTGCCAAAGCTTTTGTATCTCCCAGTTTAATTTGTTGCAAAAGTTGGTTCACATTTTAAATATTATTTTGCAGTTGATTTTTTTTTCGTTTCCATCTCCCATAGTTTCGCATATTTTACAAAACTTTCATGTGCGGCTAATTTTGCTACAATAAAGCCATGAATGCCATCTAAAAATCCCAGTCGGATAAAATAATTCATAATAAAATTTACCGCTGGGCTGAAAATCATTTTAAGCAGAAAATGTTTTTTATTTTTTTTTAAAAGTTCTTTTGCTCCTAAGGTGGTATAACTATTTATTTTTATTATCTGGTGTGCTATAGATATATATGTGTAATGATAAAGATATCCATCCAGTTGCTTAATATTTTCTTCTTTTGGTATTATCAAAGCTTCATGAACTTCTTTTTCATCCCAGCTTACATTGTTTTTATTAAACAAACGAATCTTAGTTCCCGGACGGGAAGCACCATGCTTTAAAAAATCTATATAATAAAAGTGCCGAAATAAAAAGCTATAAATACCTGTAAGCCCCGTTTTTTTTTCATTAATAATTGATGTAGCCAATTCATCACTTATAATTTCGTCTGCATCTATTGATAAAATGTAATTATAGGAGGCTTTGGTTATTCCAAAATTCTTCTGCGGTCCAAATCCAAGCCAGCTTTGCTGAAAAAAAATTACATCCTTTTGTTTACAAATTTCTGCAGTGTTATCAGTAGATAAAGAATCTATAACAATTATCTCATCGCTAACCTTTTTTAATGCATCAATACAATTACCAATGGTTGATGAGGAATTATATGAGATTACTACTGCGGATATTTTATCCATTTTTTATTCCTCCCAAGGAGTCCTTTGAGACAAAATTAAAACTATCAGCTTATTTATATTTTAATTAATAAGAATTTCTTTTATTTTGAATAATGACCAACTTCATTCCTATCTTTCCCTTGTCGATTGTGGTTTACCCCGGAGAAGAACTCAATCTGCATATTTTTGAACCACGATATAAACAGCTGGTATCAGAATGTGTTACAACAAAAAAACCATTTGGAATTCCTGCGGTTATTGGAAACAATATGAATGAGTTGGGTACACTGGTTGAAATAACAGAATTGAGTAAAACCTATGATAATGGCGAAATGGATATTAAAACAAAGGGGCAAAAAATCTTTCGCATCCTGGAAGTGATAAAAGAGATACCCGATAAATTATACAGCGGTGCAATTGTAAACTATCCTAAGAATATTGAATTTTGTAACCGCCTCCTTATGCAAAAAGTTATTAAAGCGATCGGTGAATTGCATAAGCTTTTAAAAGTTGACAATAAATTTAAAAAACCTGAGAACGACCTTTGGAGCTATGATGTAGCACATCATGCGGGCCTCACTTTAGATGAAGAATATGAATTTTTAGGCCTTATGAATGAACTACAACGCCAGGAATATCTAAAACGGCATTTGGCAAAAGTATTACCGGTAGTTGCTGAAATGGAAACACTAAAAGAGAAAATAAAGCTGAACGGGCATTTTAAAAACTTAGAAGGATTAAATCTTAATATTTAAAATTATATTTTAATTGACCACACTTTGTTTTGATTTTGGAAACACAAGGCTAAAATGCGCTGTATTTCACGGAAATATTATTAAAGAAATTTTTGACTTAGAAAATGATAAAAATGAAACTATTGAGCAATTAATAAATAAATATCAACCTGATAAAACCATTTTGTCCTCTGTAATTGAGCATAATCCAAACCTGGAAAATATTTTTTCCGCATCTTCAACGTTTCATAAGCTTTCACATCAAACTAAATTACCTTTTAAAACTCCTGTAAGCAGGCCGGACACAATTGGCGCAGACAGACTGGCTTTATCTGCTGCTGCGGTTTATTTTTATCCGAAAAAAAATAATTTGGTAATTGGCATGGGATCATGCATTACATATAATTTCATTAATAAATACAACCAATTCCTTGGAGGAAGCATTTCTCCTGGAATGGAAATGCGATTTAGGTCGTTACACACTTTTACGGCAAAACTCCCCTTAATTAAACCCGATCCCTTAGCAGTCGGATGGAATTTTCCATTAGTAGGTTATGATACTAAAACCAATATTCTGAGTGGAGTATTATTGGGGATAGTAAAAGAAATCGATGGAATTATTGAATCTTATGCAGAAAAATTCAGCAATTTTAACGTGCTTTTAACCGGGGGCGATGCCTCTTATTTTGCATACCATATTAAAAGCAAGATATTTGCCGACCCAGATCTGATTTTTAAAGGGTTGTACGCAATTAGTGAATATAATGATGATACCAAAACATAAACTGTTTACCCTTGTGCTTTTTGCACTTCCTCTCTTCTCCCTGTCACAGGAAAATTCACCTTACTCCAGATATGGTATTGGAAATTTAGTAGCCCCGGGAAATATATTAAACCGGGGAATGGGTGGTATTTCATCAGGTTATGCCGATCAAACAACCATTAATTATATTAATCCTGCCAGTTACGGCAGGCTTGTATATACTACATTAGATATTGCGGCACAGGTAGATACCAGAATATTAAGAAGCACCACACCTGCAGGAAAATTAACAACCAATAATGCTGCAATATCTTATTTGCAACTGGGTTTTCCTTTACTTAATGGTAATAAAAAGGCCATTCAAAAAAATATGGCATTAGGGGTAAACCTTGGTTTAAGGCCTGTTAGCAAGATCGGTTATAAAATTGAAAAGGAAAGCCGCATAAATAATATTGATAGCGTGGCCACACTTTATGAAGGAAGTGGAGGAGTAAATGAGGTTTTTGCAGGTACAGGGTTACGGATAAAAAAATTTAGCTTAGGTGTAAACGTTGGATATCTGTTTGGAAATAAAACTTATAGTACACGATTAGTTTTCTTAAATGACTCTATCAATTATCTTAAATCCAATTCTTCCACAAAAACCAGTATTGGTGGCCTGTCGTTAAATGGTGGCCTTCAATATGAAATTCCTTTGGATTCTCTTAATGGTGTTTTGCGTATCGGCGCATATGGAAGCCTGCAAAAAAAATATGGTGCATCACAGGATATTTTGCGGGAAACATTTTCATTTAATACGGTAACAGGAGGTACTGATCACCTTGACAGCGTTTTCGAAAAAAATGATCAGAAAGGAAATATTCAGTTACCGGCCACCTTTGGTATTGGTTTTATCATGGAAAAAGGACATTGGTTGTATGGTATTGATTTCGAAAGCTCCAATTGGAATAATTACAGTTTTTTTGGTCAGCAGGATTTAGTAAAAAGTAATTGGACAGTTAAGGCCGGATTTCAATATTGGCCTGCCCGTAATAATTCCAGAAAATATTCACAGTTTGTAAAATACAGGGCAGGCTTCTTTATAGGCCCTGATTATATTGTTGCTGATAAAAAACTTCCTCAGGTTGGTGTATCTATAGGTGCCGGTTTACCATTAAAATTAAGACAGGCATTTTATGAAACCCAAAAATCAGTGCTGAATGTAGCGATTGAATATGGTAGCCGGGGAAATAAGGACAACAATATACGTGAAAATATAATGCATATTAGTGTTGGTTTTTCATTAAGTGATATTTGGTTTAGAAGGTATAAATATCAATAAACAATACTTCTTCTTTTAAAGAAAAAGGAGATGTTATTAAATGATTTTACATCATTCATATAAAATAAATTATTGGGCAGCCATTTTAGCAGGCTGCTTTTTTATGGTAGCCTGTGAAAACTCTGAGCAACAGATAAAGGAATTAACCTCACGCCGAATTGGAGTAGAACAAGGCAAAGGAATAAGTATTAACTATAGCGTTGGCGGAAAAACAAAAGCCGTACTTACAGCACCTGTTCTGTTACGCTACCAGGATACAGTGCCATACATTGAATTTCCTAAAACTATTCATGCAGATTTTTATGATGCTAATCTTACTATAGAAAGTAAGCTGGATGCGCTTTATGGCAGGTATATGGAAACAGAAAGCAAGGTTTATTTAAGAGATAGCGTTCGTTTAATCAATACAAACGGAGATACATTATATTGTAAGGAATTATATTGGGATAGAAACCGTATAGGTAAAGAGTTTTACACCGATAAGCCGGTTCGTATCAGAACTAAAACGCATTTCATTGATGGAACCTGTTTGGTAGCTCCGCAGGATTTCAGTGGATGGAATATTTGCAATCCCAAAGGTTTTTTAAAAGTTCCTGCATCAGATTTTCCACAGTAAATAAAGAATAGTTTTTTTCAAAATATTTGGATTTAATTTTGATCTGAGCAAACTCAATTATTTATAATATGGAATATCGCCGGCTGGGAAAATCAGGGCTACAATTAAGTGTTCTATCATTTGGTAGTTGGGTAAGTTTCAGCAAACAAATAGATGATACCATAGCGGATGAGTTAATGGGAATTGCATATGATAATGGTATCAATTTTTTTGATAATGCGGAAGTATATTCGCTGGGTGAGAGTGAAAAAATGATGGGGCGTGTTTTAAAAAATAAAAACTGGGACAGAACCTCATATACTGTT
The DNA here is from genome assembly GCA_002050465.1 of Chitinophagales bacterium 65-1. Classification (GTDB taxonomy): domain Bacteria; phylum Bacteroidota; class Bacteroidia; order Chitinophagales; family Chitinophagaceae; genus Ginsengibacter. The sequence continues at coordinate 18,995 of MWYX01000062.1, read as the reverse complement.
TCCTCAAAGGCTTTTTTTGGCTGGCGGGGTAAAGAAAATAAACCCAATCAAACAGGTAACAATCGTAAGCATTTAATAGAAGCCTGTAATGAGGCATTACATAGGTTACAGGTAGATTACCTTGATCTATATTTCTGCCATCGCCCTGATAAAAATACTCCCATTGAGGAAACAGTGTGGGCAATGAATACGCTTATTCAACAGGGAAAAATTTTGTATTGGGGAACCAGTGAATGGAGTGGTGTGGAAATAATGGAAGCTCATCGTGTGGCTCAGCAATATAAATTGATTGGCCCAACAATGGAGCAGCCGCAATACAATCTATTTGAGAGAAGTAAAATGGAAAACGAATATTTAATGGTTTTTAAAACAGTGGGGTTGGGAACAACCATCTGGAGCCCTTTGGCAAGCGGCTTATTAACTGGTAAATATAATAATGGAATACCGGAAGGCTCACGACTGGGTCTGGAAGGCTTTGACTGGCTTAAAGAAAGATGGATGATAGATGAGAAAATAAATAAAGTAAAAGAACTGGCATCCGTTGCAAATGAATTAGGTGTATCATTGCCTTCCCTATCTATTGCATGGTGCATAAAAAATCCAAATGTTACTACGGCAATTTTGGGGGCAACTAAAAAAGAACAATTGATTGATAATTTAAAAGCCCTGGAAGTAGTGCCTAAGTTAACAGAAGAAGTGATGAATAAAATTGATACGGTTATGAAAACCAAACCGGTTCTACCTGAATATTAATTTCTAAACTTTAAAAAATAAATTTTATGAGCAGACATGCAACAGCCATATGGCAAGGAAGTGGAAAAGAAGGAAAAGGAAACCTTACTACACAAAGTGCCGTTTTAGATAAAGTACAGTATACCTATAAAGACAGGTTTGAAGAAGGCCCAGGTACAAATCCTGAAGAGCTGGTAGCTGCAGCACATGCAGGATGCTTTTCAATGAAGTTGAGTTTTATATTAGGAGAAGCAGGATTTACGCCCGATGAAATTGAAACCAAATGCGATATAACTCTTGCCGACGGTGCAATTACCAAATCTCATTTAACGGTTAAAGTAAAAGCTCCCGGTATTGATAAGCAAAAGTTTGATGAGTGTGCAGAAAAAGCAAAAATCACTTGTCCTATATCAAAATCTTTAAACCCTAACATTGCCATTTCCATGGAAGCAACATTGGGCTAAATATAAAATTAGAAATGTAATCTTCTATTTTCTATTTTAAAAATTAAAGTCATGCAGAACGGCATAAGTGGGTTGGAAAGCCCCTCCACCGGAGGTTCCGATAGCTATAGGAATTGGGGAGGCCGAACTGTTTTTATTACCGGCGCTTCCAGAGGTATTGGAAAGGCGATCGGATTACGGCTTGCAAAGGAAGGTGCTAATATTGTAGTAGCCGCAAAATCTGTTGAAGAAAATCCAAAACTGGGTGGAACTATTTTTTCTGCTGCGCAGGAAATAGAACAGGCGGGAGGAAAAGCATTGGCAGTACAATGCGATATTCGCTTTGAAGATCAAATTAAAAATGCAGTAGATAAAGCAGTTGAAACATTTGGCGGCATTGACATTCTCATAAATAATGCTTCTGCAATTACGCTTACTCCCGCAGAACAAACAACTCCCAAGCAGTTTGACCTTATGCATGACATTAATGGAAGAGGAACTTTTTTTGTAAGCCAGGCTTGTATACCTTATTTAAAAAAGTCTGTTAATCCACATATCCTTACCCTATCACCACCTCTTAATTTGGAAATAAAATGGTTTGGAAATCATGTGGCATATACAATGGCTAAGTATAATATGACTATGATTGTATTAGGCCTTGCAGAAGAGTTAAAAAAATACAAGATCGCATCCAATGCTCTTTGGCCAAAAACAACAATTGCAACTGCTGCAGTAAAAAATCTTTTGGGAGGTGATGCATTAATTAAGATGAGCCGTCACCCTGAAATTATTGCAGATGCAGCTTATTATATTTTGAGTAAACCATCCACAGAATGTACGGGTAATACGTTTATTGACGAAGAGGTGTTGGCGCTTGAAGACATTACAGACCTTAATAAATATGCTGTAGTTCCCGGGGGGAAATTATATGCAGATCTGTTTTTATAAATGTGCCACCTATCTTAATATTTCCTGTGGTACTGGTTTCTCCAGTAAATGCTTATAAATAAATTTTGTTCTTAAATTCTGAAAATGCAATTGCTTGTTGCCTCCCCATCCATGTCTGCCGCCGGGATACAGCATAAATTCAAAATCTTTTTTTGCATCTTCCAAAGCACTTATCAGCCGTAAACTGTTTTGTACATGAACATTCTCATCAATCACTCCATGAACGATCTGGATCATGCCCTTATATTTATTTATATAATTTAAAACAGAACTTGTTTTATACCCTTCCGGATTGTTGGCAGGTGTTCCCATAAACCTTTCTGTATAATGGGTATCATAAAACGTCCAGTCAGAAACCAGACCACCTGCCATTGCATGAGTGAATACATCTGCAAACTTTGTTACTGCAAGTGCTCCCAAATAACCGCCATAGCTAAAGCCTGCAATACATACTTTTTTAGGATCAGCATATCCTTTATTGATTAAATATTTTACGATTGTACTATAATCTTTTAGCTCCCAATCCCCCAGGTTATGGTGCATATAATTAATCCCCTCTTTACCAAAATGCCCGCTGGCTCTGTGGTCCATTGCAATTTGAATCAAACCTTCTTTCGCAAACCATTGTTGATTTGCATTAAACGTCCAGCGATCAAATACGGTTCCTGCATTAGGGCCACCATAAATATTTATTAAAACAGGATAGCGTTTATTAGGGTCCATATTTAACGGCCACGTAACAATTGCAGGAAGATCAAACAATCCATCATCACTTTTTACTTTAATAATTTCCGTTTTGGCAAGATTGTAATTATTAAATTCAGGCCCTTTAATATCAGCGAGTTCTTTAATAAGTTTTCCTGAATTATCTAACAACGCCATTTTGGGTGGGGTAATTGCATTGCTGTATGTTGTAACAAAATATGCACCTGAAGGAGACATCTGAACACTGTGATTATAATCACCAAAGGTTAATCTTTTTAGATTAGTGCCATTTAACATTACGCTATAAAAATCAGCCCTGGCATTGTTTTCACGGCTTCTTGCTAAAAAATAAATTTTATTATTTTTCTCATCAATCCAGTTAACATTTGTAACAGTGAATTTGCCCGTAGTTATCGGGTTAATAAGTTTGCCATCCTTTGAATAATAATACATGTGTTTCCACCCCGTTTTGTCACTAACCATTATAAAATTCCCGTTCTTTAAAAAGGATAACCTGTTATCATCATCAAGATCTATCCATGTCTTTTGTTTCTCGTCATAAAATTCTTTTTTATTGCCTGTATTTGGGTTTACCTCATATATTTTTAAATTATTCTGATCACGGTTCATCCATAATGCCAGCAAAGCACTCGCATCTGATTTCCAATAGGGCATACCAAAATACTGATCATCTTTTTCATTAAAATCTGCCCAAGAAATCTGGTTGTTATTAAGATGGGCAATTCCAATTTTTACTTCGGGGTTTTTATCGCCCACTTTTGGATATCTCATTGTTTCCAAATGTCCATACTGGCCTGGACCTCCATCGGTAATTGTATAAACAGGCACCGGGCTGTCATCTGTTCTAAAGAAGGCAATATGTTTACTATCCGGGCTCCACCAGAAAGCCTTGTACTCAGATTGTCTTCCTAAAATCTCTTCCATGTAAACCCAGCTTGCATAACCATTCATCAAACTGTCGTTACCATCAATTGTTAGTTGTGTTTCTTTTTTTGCATTAAGATCGATAAAATATAAATTGTTTTTTTTGGTATAAGCCACAAAATTACTGTCAGGAGAAATTGTTGCATTAACTTCCTTTTCTGTATCATTAGTTAATCTAACTTCTTCATCCATTCCTCTGGTATAATACAAATCATTATTTTTAAGATAAACTCTTTTTCCATTTAACCTTTCCCGTGTCCTATTAGGTTCTTCTTTAATCATCAACTCCTTAACTGTTTTTGGATCAAACAAAAATGTCTTGGCTGCTGAATCAGAATGAGATCTCCTGCTTAGTCTTAATCTTTCATCTGATTCCCATGAAACTATAGTTGGCAGTGGAGTAACAATAGCCGAAAGCCTGTTTTTAAAAAGCTGTTCATTTGTTAACTCTTTTTTTTGTGAAAAAGAAGTAAGGGAAATGAATGTTATACAAGCCAATAACGGAAATCTTTTTATCATAATGATTGATTTAAAATAAAGAAACAAGTTAATGATTTTGAAAGAAAGTAACATTTGTAAATGATGAGTGGCAGAAAAAATTATTCTTTTTCGGTTTGATCTTCCAGCAACTTTTCAGGTCTCATCTGCGGAAATAATAATACATCCTGGATAGAAGGGGAATTGGTGAGCAGCATACAAAGCCTGTCTATACCAAAACCTATGCCGCTTGTTGGTGGCATACCATATTCCAGCGCTCTTAAAAAATCATGATCAATAAACATGGCTTCGTCATCACCACGTTCCATTAATTGAACCTGTTCTTCAAAACGCTCCCTTTGCTCAATGGGATCATTTAGCTCAGTATATGCATTTGCAATTTCTTTTCCATTTATCAATAGTTCAAAGCGCTCTACCAAGCCGGGTTTGCTACGATGTTTTTTTGTAAGCGGACTCATTTCTACAGGGTAATCAATAATAAAAGTAGGTTGAACAAAATGTTGCTCGCATTTCTCGCTGAAAATTTCATCCACCAGTTTTCCTTTACCCATTGTATTATCAATATGAATCTGCAGTTGTGTGCAAACACTTCTAAGCTGTTCTTCATTCATTTCTGATATATCAAAACCTGTGTGTTCTTTAATAGCATCATACATAGTTATTCGTTTGTATGGCGCTTTAAAATCAATCCGATAGTTATCGGATTCAATATTCCCCGATGTAGCTATTGTTGTACCATTTGTATCGATGGCTGCTTTCTCCAATAATTGCTCTGTGGTTTCCATCATCCACAAGTAATCTTTGTAAGCCACATAAAATTCCAGTACCGTAAACTCAGGATTGTGTGTGCGGTCCATTCCTTCATTTCTAAAATTCCGGCTAAATTCATATACCCATTCAAAACCTCCAACGATAAGTCTTTTTAAATAAAGCTCATTGGCAATCCGTAAATAGAAAGGAATGTCCAATGCGTTGTGATGCGTTACAAAAGGTCTTGCAATTGCACCGCCGGGAATAGTTTGCAATACAGGTGTATCAACTTCCAGGGCTCCATGCTCATTTAAAAATTCACGCATAGAGTTGATCATTTTTGTTCGCTTGATAAAAGCTTCTTTTACATGCGGATTTACGATCAGGTCTGCATAGCGTTGGCGATACCTGAATTCAGGATCAGTAACTTCATCAAAGGTTTCCCCGTCTTTTTTTTTTACAACAGGCAAAGGGTGTAATGCTTTGGTAAGGATGGAAAATTCTTTTACATGTATAGAAGTTTCTCCCGTTTTGGTTGTGAATACATAACCCTTTACACCAATTATATCGCCGATATCAACCAGTTTTTTCCAAACTATGTCATAAAGTGATTTATCATCTCCGGTACATACATCATCCTTTTTAATGTAGATCTGAATCTTTCCCACGCTATCCTGCAATTCTGCAAAACTTGCCTTACCCATATCACGAATCCCCATAAGTCTCCCTGCAATACATACATCAGCAAAATCATTTTTATTTGCATCTCCTAAAAAAAATTCTTTTATAAAAACTGAAGTTGTATTTACCGGATAAAGCGCAGCTGGATAAGGATTGATGCCTAAGTTTTTTAATTCCTCCAATTTTTCTCTCCTTATTATTTCCTGCTCTGACAGATGCTGTGTACTCATGGTATCCTTTTCAATTTTGGCAAAGGTAACTTTTGAGGTGGAGATTGAGAAAAGAGGTGTAGATTATCTGATAGGCTTGGCATTTAGATTAGTAAAAAAAATTTCTGCAGCTTTCACACCATTATTAAATAATTCATTTTTTTCCGTCGCACTAACCTTACGTATTTTTCCAAATACATTTCCATAACTTATATAAATTGTTCTGCCTTTTTCATTTTCAAGGTTGAAGGTTTTTCTTCCAAGTGTTTCCTGCAACAGATTTATTAAAGCAAGTTTATAATCATTCAGAGAAGTAACAGGGTGAGGCGCTATAGTTGTAATCCCATTATTGAACTGCTGTATTTGTTCAAGCCTTTCTAATTTTAATCCAAGTGTTTGATTATTATATGTAATGTTTTCACAATCAAAAGGATTGTTTCCATCCAGGCAGCTATCAAATATATTTATGGGATAATTATTAATCATTCCACCATCTACATACAAATCAAAATTGATTTTATTATTTTTTATGGGCACCTCGTTCCAGGCACTGTCAATAGCAACTGGTCTAAAATATACAGGTATGCTTCCGCTGATGTGAATAGCAGTTTTTAATTGCATATGAGGAGTATGCTGCCACGAAAACACCTGTAGTTGTTGTTTTGATACATTTGTTCCCGTACAATACACATCTTTAAAATCATTATTGGTGACATGCAATTGATGTAGTTGAAAAAAGGTAGTATTTGGATCACCCGTTTTATTTTTTATAAGAACACTTAACCATCTTTCGAATTTATCCCCCTTAAAAATTCCATATTCTTTTTTTAATCGCCTGATTTTCCCAAAAATATTTTTCCCATCATTGAATTTTTGAATTTTTAATGATTGAAAAACCGAATCAATATCATGACTGTTATAACCTAAACCAACCATTAATGCTATAATAGCTCCGGCAGAAGTCCCTGCAACTTTTTCGATATTTTTTAGAATACTCTTTTCCTCCAATACCTGCAATACTCCGGGATAAGCAAGACCTCTTATTCCGCCACCTTCTAACACAAGGTTTTTATAATTATAATTTTTTTGAGAGAAGGAAAGAAAGGGCAGGCATATTAAAAAAAGCAGGATTTTCATCCTGTAAAATTATACAAGATGATTAATTTAAGAAGTTAAATTAAAAAAGGAAGTTAGTTATTCCCAGATATTATTTAATTCAACATCAATATTGCAATCATTGTCAAGTAAAAACTGAAATGAGTTTCCCAAATAGTTTGTAAGCCGGTATTGGTTATTTTCCAGGGTATTTATTTCAATCGTTTTTTTATCAATATCAATTATGAGAAAATATTTTATTCCCATTTTTTCATAAAGAGAATACTTGGAATTCCGATCTTTAAATGCAGTGGCAGGAGATAAAATTTCTACAACTAAAGTTGCGGGAAAGTCTAAAAAATTTTTATCGATAGGTTTGCAAACTATTAATGCATCAGGTTGAACAATTGTATCCTCCTCAATTTTTACATCAATAAATTCATATACTTTGCAATTTTTACATCCTGCTTTTTTAATAGCGGCTCTAAACTCAGACATAATATTTACATTCACCCACTGATGTCTGGGATTTGGTGCAGGACTCATGGCAAATGGGATCCCATCGATAATCTCCCATCTGCCCTCCCAAATACAGTAATCCTCGTATGTATAATGTGGTAATATTTTTATTGCAGAGCTCATTAAAGTAAAGATAATTCTTTTTTAATTCAGTGCCAGCAGTACTTGCCATGCTTCCTTTACTTTGCCAGCTTCTAACAGCTCCTTTGCATAGAAGTGCAATTCCCTTTCCATTTCTTCGGGATCACAGGAATAATATAAAATTATGTTTTTGAGCTTTTCATCTTCAAAAGCAGGATCAACTAAAGCCGGTTCGTGAATATTGGCGAGCTGACCTAAATTATTACCCGTAAGAATTTTACTGTTGCGAATATTTTCAGGTAACGCATCCACACCAATGCCTAACTGCATATTTGGTTTTTCAACTTCAAAAATAGTGGAAGCATTGGCTCTTGTATACCAGTTACCACCGAGCCTTGCCATTAAGTCTAATTTTTTTTGATCAATATTTCCATCTTCATTAAGAATATTTTCATTGATGTGCAACATCAGTACTTCTGCAATCACTAAATTTCCTGCACCGCCCTCTGTTCCCAAAGTTTTTACTTCAAGCACTTTGCATTCCATTTGCACAGGGCTTTCTTTTACCCGGGGCGGTTTTATTATTTGTGAAGGTTCTTTTGTAAATCCTGTTTTTATAAATTCATCTATTCCTTTTGGATATTCGCAACTTGCCAGGCTTGTTTGCTGTATCATATCGTAAGAAACTATATTTACAACAACTTCCGGAACTTCCAGAATATTCTGTAAAGTATGTTTTGTTGTATTATCCCTTACCCGGCGGGATGGCGAAAAAACAATAACAGCTGGATTAGTACTGAACAAATTAAAAAAGCTAAATGGGCTAAGATTTACATTTCCACTAAGATCAATTGTGCTGGCAAAACAAATAGGCCGTGGTGCTATTGAATGCTGCAGAAAATTTTGTGCAACCAAAGGATCAACGTCGTTTAAAAGAATAGATTTAAACATTTTTCTTCAACGCTAAAATAGAAAAATCACTTTCATCTTTTACCATGGTATTACTGAGCTTACCTAAATTATCAATTTCCATTTCAACTACATCGCCTTCTTTTAGCCATTGCTCTTTATATTCAGGATCATTTAATTTCCCGGTCCCATTCAGTTCTAAAAAGCAGCCTGTTCCTGCCGTTCCGCTGCCAATAACATCTCCCGGAAATAATTGTACGCCGTAGGAAGCCCTTTCAATAATTTCTGCAAATGTCCAATCCATGTCAGCTAAATTTCCTTCGCTAACCAGCACATCATTTACCCAACATTTCATTGATAAATTATATGCATTTCCTGTATGTCCGGGTTTGCAATCAACTTTAAATTCCACTAACTCATCCGGAGTAACAAGCATAGGTCCAATTACAGTAGCAAAATCCTTACCCTTTGCAGGTCCAAGATTCAATAACATCTCCTCCATCTGTAATCTTCTTGCACTAAAATCATTCATCACCATATAGCCTCCTATATATTCATCAGCTTCCGCCGCTTTTATATTTTTACAGGGCTTGCAAATAACAATGGCGGCTTCTAACTCAAAATCAAGTTTTTCAAAATGATCAGGCATGCAAACAACTTCTCCGGGACCCTGAATGCTATTATGATTGGTAAAATAAAAAATTGGATATTGATCAAATTCCGCAATCATATCTAATTTTCGGTTACGCCTTGCCGAAGCCACGTGCTGCCGGAAAGCATAACCATCGCGGCAACTGGTAGGATGCGGAACTGGAGCCAATACCTGTACTGAATCATAAGGAATTCCCTGCTGGCGTGAAGAGCTGCCATTTTTAATTGAACGGTTTACACCTAATGCAAGAGGAAACACATCTTCCCAGTAATTAAGAAACATACTCATACTAACCGGCAGGTCAGGATGCATCAGGTCAGTATCATATAATAATCCATCTGCTAAAATTGCCAGTTGGTCGTGCCCGTCTTTTAAATAGGAAACTAATTTCATCTGAAACTGGGATTTATGGGATTAAAAAGATTTTATGGTAAATAATGCTCCACATTTACTTTTAATCTATTTTGAAATTATTATCATTATGAATGTTTGCAAAAAAACTTAAAAGGAGTTCAAAATTATCCTTTTCTATCATCCCATAAATCTCACTAATCCCAGTTCAGACAAATGTATAACGATAAGTGCGATGAACTTTTTCTCTTGTTGCTCCTGTTGCTTCGTGCAGTGCGATCATTTTGGTATTCCAGTCGCCTACCCATGCCAGTTCAACCTCATTAATATTATTTCTTGGTACAACTTCAAGTTGTATTTTTTTTATCAGGCCGCTTTCAATCCCTTTGTTTTGAAATTTTGTTTTGCATCCCATCACTATAAATCTTATTCGATCAATAGTTGTAGTTTTCAATTTCAAAAAAAAGCGGATCTTATTCCACCAATTCAACTTGCCGTTAAACGATTTTAGTAAAACATTTATATCAGGCAATGCAAGTATAAAAGCCACTGGTTCTTCACCATGATATGCAAACCAAATTATTTTTTCATCCACAATCGGCTTCATTTCCCTGAAAGATTCCTTTAAAGTATCAAGTTCAATTGGAGTAAAATCTTCAAATTCGCTCCAGGCATCATTATATATTTCCTGAAAGTTCTTTGCATATTTCTCAAAATTATTTTTTTCAAAATGTATAAACCGGTATTCAGGTTTGTTCGCTATCCAGTCTGCAATCTTTGAAAATCGTTCAGGGAAGGGCTTTGAAACTTGAATGACGTTGGTATATTGATCATAGAGTTTTTCAAAGCCGTATTTTTCAAATAAAGTTTGGTACCAGGGAGGATTATAATTCATTCCCATGCTTGGTGGTACAAAACCTTCTACAAGTAATCCCCAGTATTTATCATTCTCACCAAAGTTTACGGGGCCTTCCATGGCCTTTGCATTATTTTGGCGGAGCCATTGACCGGCAGTATCAAACAAAAGAAATGCGGTTTTCTCGTCATTGGCGCTTTCAAAAAAACCAATGCCTCCAATTATAAAATCTGGATTTTTGTTTTTTTGATAATTAATAAATGCTGCAATACGGCCAATAATTTGTTGTTTCTCATTTTTTGCTATCCATCTTTTTATTATGCCGTGAGAATGAAAGTTATTAAGCTTAGGATCAAATACAGCTTCTATATCCTTATCCAGGGGGGAAATAAAATTCGGATCACTTATATATAATTTTCGCGGAAGCTCAATAAATTCTTTAATAGTTTTTTTATCAGTTACTTCTTCAATTGTCATGTGCGCTTGGGAAAAAATAAAGATACTAAAGCCTATGAATAAATATTAATCCGCTTTGTTAATAGGACCTTTTCTAAATCTGCCGCCGGTCATTTTTTCTACAACTTTTTTGAATGATGAATCAAATTTTGGCAATTCCTGGGGTGTGCATAGATTTCTTACGCTTTTAAAGTGATTAAACATTTGCTTATCAAGTGCTATTTGTTTTTCACCAATTACCGCTGCCGCTTTATCTACCGCTGAGTCAGAAATATTATTTACGTATAATAAATTATAAAAATTTTCTTTTGCCGTTCTGATGTCATTAAATACAGGTTTTATGGTTTGCAAGTGAGTTGTTTTTAATTCTTGATATTTATTCATTTGCTGTTTATTAAACCCCATATCTTTTTGCAGGAAACCTGAAACCGCATTTCTGTCCTTACCATGAGAGCCCTTTCTGCCATCACTGAAATATAAAAAATAAATCAGCATTGCAATATTCGATATCACTAAAAAAATAATTATTGAAACCAGGGCTCTGTTTTTTGCAAATGCGTTCATTAGGGTTTTATATTTTCAAGGTCATAAAAATTGGTAGCCACCTGGGTATATTCATCAGTGATTGCAGCTTCTGCCGGTTCACTATTAGCCGAAGTTTTTAAATTTAAATAGGCGGCAAATAAATTCATAAAAACGATGAGAAAAATGCCGGAAAATGCAACCAAAGGACGGGTAATAAATGCACTATACTTTTCCCATTTATTTTGATACCGGTTATGTACCCTTGCCATTAGCCTTGTATAAAAAAAAGGGTGTGGGGTCGCCCGGTCTAATTTATCCAGGCTGTTTAAAGCGTTTTCTATTTTATCTTTTATAGATGAGTTGTTTTCCATATTTATATTTATTTAGACGATAAAATGAACAAAAGCCTTTGCTATTTATTTATGATTGAGGTAATAATTTCCTAAATTTTTTCTAAGATTATTTTTAGCCCTTTGCAACAATGAATCAACAGCCCCTTCACTTAATTCCATTACCTCACTTATTTGCTGGTACGTTAATCCTTCCACCTTGTTTAATATAAATGCGGTGTTTTGTTTTTGCGGTAAAGTAGATATTGCCTTAAACAGCACCACGGCATTTTCTTTATTTTCCAAACTAACCCCGGGATGAAAAAAGTCGGGAGGATCATGTATCAATTCTTCATTCTCACCAAACAGGCTTTGAATAAAAGCAAAGCGTTTTTTCCTTTTTTTCTTTCTTAAATGATCCAGGGCTTTAGAAACAGCGATCCGATAAATCCATGTCGAAAATTTTGAATCACCTTTAAATTTTTTAATTGATTCATAAACCTGTACAAAAACTTCCTGAGATATATCTTCTGCATCTTCAGTATTTTGAACAATACCAATAACCGTGTTGTACACCATATCCTGCCAGGTATCAACAACAATTTTAAAAGCTTCATTATCTTTTAACTTTAACTGCTCAATTAATTCCCATTCAGTCAAGTGCAATTATTTAACGCATTTCATCCCGTTGCCTGTTATTTAAACTTCTGGCCGCGGCTGTACCGAAATTTTTAAGTTTATAGGTGAAAGTTAACATAAAATATCGCTGTAAAACCTGGCTTTGTACATCTTCTATATAAGTTTCTGTTACGGTTCTGCTAATGCTTTTATTTTGTTTCAGAATATCAAATACTGATAGCTTCAATTCGCCCTTTTGATCTTTTAAAAATTTTTTACCGGCACTTACATTCCATAACCAAAAATTCTGATCAGGCACATTATTGTTTTTATATTTATACGTTTGATTATTAATATCATTTTGTAAGAACCATCCTGCTTTGCCCAACAGGTTAAATTGCACTCCGGCGGTAGACGTATAATAATCATCCTCCGGCCTTTCTGCTATATTATTATAATTACCATTATATGATAAATTAAAATCGACATACTCGCTTATATTACTTGCTACAACTGCTCCTCCGCTATAAGTATACGTTGTAGTTAAAGTTTTTTTATTATTAATTAACCCTGGTAATTTATTATATGTAAAACCTCCGTTAACATTAAAGGTTGATTTAATAAATTTAAGTGGCATTCCATATGTTAAAAATGAACGAGCGCTAAAATAACCATCAATATTAACAGGCCTTGTAAGTTGGGAACCTCGTTTTAAAGTATCGGATCTGGTTATTAAAGAATCTCTCGAGGCAATAAATACCCCATTGGTTATGTAGTCATTAATTTGCTGCAGAAAAATATTTGCAAAAAAACTTTTCCCTTTTAGTGTATTGGTATATATATAACGGGTAACAAAGAAGCTGCTGTATTGTTGTTTCAGATCAGGATTACCAATGCTTTGCAAAAGTGGATTATCTCTGTTGAGCACATTTTGTAATTGAGTTACTGATGGTGCATTAACGGATGTTCTTAAAAATACATTGATACTGCTTTTTGCTGAAAGCTTTTGGCGTAACCGTAAATTGGGTAGTATGTTGCTAAAGGTTTTGTTTATGGAAATAAGTTGCGGAAAGCTTTGTTCACTGTTTAATTTTGAATGTTGGTAATTCACACCTACTGAGAACTGTTGATCTCTGTCCCCTACCTGGTACGATACACCTGCATTTTGTGTATTGTAAGTATTATCAAATTTATTTGATAAGGTAGTATCAAATAATGAGTATTTATTCCCAATTCTGTCAAACTGAAAAGTCTGCTGGTCGGCCTTGTTCTTAGTAAAAGATAAATTATAGTTTAACTGTAATTGCCCTTTTTTGCCAACCGGTTCCGTATAGGCAACATTAGGTGAAAGCGTGTATCCTTTGGTAAGGTTATCAGTAAATTGCAAAATAGAATCCAATTTTGCTAATGTGCCTAGATTGTTGTAATACTTGTTAAAGGATTCCTGGTAAGTATTTCCATCCCGTTTATTTGCACTGGTATTAAACCCTACAGAAAATGTTCTTCCTCTTTTTGCAAATGAGTGGCGAAACAAAATATTATTATTAAGATTATAGCCTGTTGTTAGCCTGTTATTACGACTATCCAGACTGCTCACAGGATCAATATTATTGTATGAAGTAATGGCTGAATAATTATTACTGCTGCTATTTTTCTGAAAACTAATGCCTGGCGTAATTATCAAAGAATTAAAGGAATCAATTTTATACTCTAATCGCAGATTAAACCTATTATTATAATTTTGGCTAGAGGAGATACTATTCTCTTTATAAAAAGGAATACTATCAGCTTTATTGTTTGGCTGCCGGTTTGTAATCTGGTTATTATTATTATTGCTGTTGTTAAAAAAATAGCTTCCCGTTACAGTTAAGTTTTTACCCCACTGATCAGAATAATTTATACCAAAAGCATTTGTTTTACTTATGCCATTCTGCTGCCCCACTAAAAAATCACTTTGACCTCCTCCTCTAAAGTTTCCACCGCTAAAACCCCCGCCCCCCCGGTTTCCTCCCGGCCCTCCACGAGGCCCTCCCTGTCCGCCACCAAAATTTCCACCTCCACGATTTCCCCCGGAACTGGTTACGCCCAAAATATCCTGTGAGGAAAAATTTTGTTGATTAATATTATTGGTAATACCAACGAGAGATACACGGCGATTTCCCTTAAAAAAACTTACGTTGCCCCCCGCAGAATAACGGTTATCAGTTCCATATCCGGCATACATACGGCCAAATTGCCCATTCCGCATATTGGCTTTTGTTACAACATTAATAGCTTTCTGGGAATTACCATCATCAAAACCCGTAAACTGTGCCTGGTCACTAAGGCGGTCAAATACCTGTATTTTATCAATTATTTCCGCAGGCAAATTCCGTAAAGCTGCGGTGGCATCATCACCAAAGAATTCTCTGCCATCAACAGTAACCTTTCTTACCTGTTCACCTTGTGCAGTAACAGTACCGGCTCTGTCAACTGTTACTCCGGGCATTTTTTTAATCAGGTCTTCTACATTGGCATCAGGATTAACCTTAAATTGACTGGCAGAGTATTCTATTGTATCTGTTTTTTGTTTTACAGGAGGGGCAGTAGTGGTTACAGAAACTTCATCTAATATTTTAGAAGTTTTCGAAACAGAGATAGTTCCCAAATCACTTATCACACTATCTTTTACATTAATTGTCATCTGGAATGCTCCTAAGCCGATTGAAGAAACAGTTAAGCGATAAAATTTTGGCTTTACATTCTCAAAAATAAAAACACCTTCCTTATTACTGATGGTTGTATAAGCAGTTGAAGAGTCAGTGTTTACTGAATCCGGCCTGTTAATAAGCTTTACAGTTGCGCCAGCTAATGGTGTTTTGTCATTTTCATCAGTTAGTATTCCTTTAAGGGTTTGAGCTTTAATTGTATTAAACAAGGAAAATAATATTATAAATACAACCGAGAGTGTCAAATTCTTCATAAATGATTTTAAGTAGTATGCATAGGACGCTTTGTTTAAGCAAAACCTGCGGAATGGCAAGCAAAAAATCTGCCCAACATAAATATTTGTAATTAGTTTACACCATTGTGATTTAAATTGCAGCCTTTAAAAAGATAAATATGGAGTATAGCAAGATTATTTCTGTAACAGGCTTAAGCGGATTGTATGAACTGGTAACTTCCAAGGCTGATGGAGCTGTGGTACGGTCGCTGGAAGACAAAAGTTCAAAATTTGTAAGCAGCCGTGTACATAATTTTTCACATTTGGAAAGCATAGAAGTGTACACTGTAAAGGACAATACAGTTTTAGCCGAGGTTTTTAAAGCAATAAAAGAAAGCAAAGAACCAATACCCGATGCGAAAGCTGATGGCAAAGCTTTAAAAAATTATTTCGAAAAAGTATTTCCTGATCTTGATTTTGAAAGAGTATATGCAAGTGATATGAAGAAAATTATTTCGTGGTATAAAATATTAACTGAAAATAATATTGAAATAAAAGATAAGGCAGAAGATGAAGAAGATACCTCCACAGGTAGTGTAATTGAAGAAATAAAAAACGAAACTCCGGTTCCTCAGGAAGGATCAGAAAAAAATAGCAAATAAATGAATGTGGGATGTTTGATGTGCGAAGTACGATGTGAGATACCTGCTACTATTCCAAATTAACTATTTAACGGATTTACCAATAAACATGACTGCATCCGCAGATATAAAAAAAATAGAACGCACTTTTTTACCAACCGATCTGTTGGTGGATAAATGGGAAACCATTGAGCCTTATTTTAAAGAGCTATTGGAAAGAGAAATCACCTCAAAAGAAAATTTAGAAAAATGGCTTAAAGATGTGAGCGAGCTGGAAGCAGTTATTAATGAAGATGCCTGCTGGCGGCAAATAAAAATGACGTGTGATACAACGGATAAAAAGCTGGAGGAGGCATTTAATTTCTTTTGCATGGAGATACAGCCAAAGATCCAGCCGTATGCAGATGCTTTGAATAAAAAATTAATTAATTCACCTTTTACAAAAGAATTAGAAACAGATAAATATTTCACTTACCTGCGTTCGGTTAAAAAAAGCATTGAACTTTTCAGAGATGAAAATATTCCATTGCAGGCTGAGTTGGCAGTAATGCAGCAACAATATGGAGTTATTTGCGGCAAGATGATGATAGAGGTAAACGGAGTGGAATATACTTTACAACAGGCGGCTAAATTTTTAGAAAGTCACGATAGAAATTTGCGGGAAGAAGTTTACACAAAAATTAATATAAGAAGGTTACAGGATAAAGATCAACTGAATGATCTGTATACACAATTAATTCAAAAGCGGCACCAGGTAGCAATAAATGCGGGCTTTGATAATTACAGGGATTACAGGTTTAAAGAACTGGGACGTTTTGATTATACAAAAGAGGATTGCTATCAGTTTCATGAGGCGGTTGAGCAGCATGTATTGCCATTGGTAAATAAAATTTATCAAAAGAAAAAAGAGAAATTAAGGCTTGAAGACTTGAGGCCCTGGGATGTGGAAGCTGAGCCTGAAGGCACTCCGCCATTAACGCCATTTACTACATCGGATGAGTTGATAAATAAATCCATTGCATGCTTTACACAGCTCCGTCCTTTTTTTGGCGATTGTTTACGGCAAATGGATGCAATGAAGCACCTTGACCTGGAAAGCAGAAAAGGTAAAGCTCCCGGAGGATATAACTGTCCGCTGGCAGAAAGTGGCGCCCCGTTTATTTTTATGAATGCAGCAGGACAAATGCATGATGTAACAACTATGGTACATGAAGGTGGACATGCTGTGCAGTCATTTCTTACACATAATTTAGAGCTGAGTGCTTTTAAAGAATACCCGATGGAAATTGCAGAAGTTGCCAGTATGACGATGGAACTTTTTAGTATGGATCATTGGGAAGTTTTTTTTGACAATAAAGAAGATCTGCAACGAGCTAAAGAACACCAGCTGGAAAGAACAATGACTATTTTTCCATGGATTGCTGTGATAGATAAATTTCAGCATTGGGTTTATGAAAATACAGATCATACTATTGAAGAAAGAAATAATAAGTGGATGGAAATTTTAAATGAATTTTCTGATGATGTAATTGATTATACCGGGCTTGACATATACAGGGAAAATGCATGGCAGCGGCAATTGCATTTATTTGAAGTGCCGTTTTATTATATCGAATACGGTATTGCCCAGCTTGGTGCCATAGGGATGTGGATGCAGTTTAAGAAAAATAAGCAACAGGCAATTGACAATTATATAAAAGCACTTTCTTTAGGCGGTACCAAAACATTACCACAATTGTATGAAGCTGCAGGATTACAATTTGATTTCTCTCCTGAAAATATTAAAACGCTGATGGATTTTGTGAGTGAAGAGATGGAAAAGATATAGAGGATTTGCTTTTGTATCCAAAAGTTTGTTTGGCTGCTGCCGGCGAATTTCTTGTAGATCTATCTTTGATATGTATATTGTTGGATGAAATATTATTCATCCTGTTTATTACTTACTTTTTATAGTTTTTTATTTTTTACTGCGTGCTCTCCGCGTATATATCAGCCAAAGCCGGCAGAACCTGTGTTGCTTTCTAAAAAAAATCAATTAAAAATTAATTCGATTAGTGATATTAATATGTCGACTATTAGCATTGCTTATTCTCCTAAAGAAAATTTTGGAATTCAAATGGGTGTAGGTGGTAATCATAACGAAACATATACGATCAATAATTCAGGTACAAAAACTTCCTTTTTAAATGAGTTTTATTTCAATCCTTACATTGCAGCAGGCTATTATAAATTATCCAACCAAATATTGTATGAAATATATGGCGGCTTAGGTGTATATAAATATAAAAATACTGCGAGAGCATACCTGCAAAAAATGAATAACCTGAATCTATTTATACAACCCTCTGTCGCTTATGTCAATAAAAATTTTGAGGTTGTGTTTACAGCAAAAATTGATAATTTGAATAAGGGGAAAGTGATTTTATCTGATAGTGTATTAACGGCTGAGAGCCTGAAGAATTATAATTTTTTAGATTATAAATCTTATTTCTTCTTTCAACCTGCTATTACTATCAAAGCCGGATTTAAGTTTCTAAAATTCCAACTTCAAATATCAGAAAGTATTCCATTCAGTAATGAATATCGCTCTATCTATGGGCTTGGCTATCGTTTTCCATTTGATTTAGGAAGAGGTAGAAATGGATTGATTTATGGTTTTGGAATTACTGCAGAAATTGATAATTTATTTAATCAGAAGTAATAATTCATTTACATTCTTCACAAATTCCATTCACTACCATTTCAGCATGTTGTGGTGTAAACCCCTTTGGTAACTTAACCTGAGGCACCGTCACATCATCAAGGCAAATAGTTTTATTACATTCATCACAAATAAAATGTACGTGGTTATCGTGATGGTGCCCGGCTTCACAATCGTTTTTGCACAAAGCGTATTTAATCGAATTATCTCTTGTTGGTATCAAATGAATAATTCCTTTTTCAACAAAAGAT
The DNA here is from genome assembly GCA_002050465.1 of Chitinophagales bacterium 65-1. Taxonomy (GTDB): domain Bacteria; phylum Bacteroidota; class Bacteroidia; order Chitinophagales; family Chitinophagaceae; genus Ginsengibacter. The sequence goes on along the minus strand of MWYX01000062.1, from coordinate 177 downwards.
TGTAGTGTTCTATAAACAGTAACCCGGTCAAAAGATTCACCTGTCTTCTTTTCAATATCAGCATGTGCCAATGCACCATTGGTTTTAAGAAAAGCTGCATTATTTTTTGCCTGCTATCTGTAACACATAAATTATAGTTTAACTGTAATTGCCCTTTTTTGCCAACCGGTTCCGTAT
>MWYX01000012.1 GCA_002050465.1 Chitinophagales bacterium 65-1 | reverse complement strand
AAAAAATTCAATGTATTGGCAGGTCTTAATGTTGCTACAGGTTTGGAATACAGGATAGATGGTTTTGGAATAAATGAAGGCGAAGAGGCTTCTTATAAAAACTTTGATGTAAATTCCATAGCTGCAGCCGGGGCACAGGTTTTTGCAGGGTTTAGAAATTTTATTGGAGACGATCAAACAAGGAACGCCAAAGCAATTTATTTGGATTTAGAGCAGGATTTTTCAAATAGCTTTTTGGTAACCGGTGCACTACGATATGAAAACTACAGTGATTTCGGCTCAACCTTAAATTATAAATTAGCTTCCCGATATAAATTTAGTGAGGCATTTAATTTAAGAGCATCTATAACTTCTGGTTTTCGTGCACCTTCTCAGCAACAGAAGTATTATCAGAAAACAAATACATTATTTGTATCCCAGGGTGGAACTCTTGTTCCTATAGAAGCAGGCACATTTACCAATGACAGCAAGGCTGCACAAATATTAGGTATTCCAAAATTACAGGAAGAAACCAGTCATAGTTATTCAGTTGGTTTAGCAGCAAAGCCTTTTGCGGGTTTTGAGCTAACTATTGATGCATATCAAATTGACATTGACAATCGGATTGTGCTAACCAATAATTTTACGGGGGGTAATAATCAGGCATTAAAAGATCAATTGAAAGCTGCAGGTGCCAGTACAGCAAACTTTTTTTCAAATGCTATTGACACACGTGCAAGAGGGCTTGAAACGGTATTGGCATACAATAAAAGTTTTTCAGCCGGGCATTCCCTGCGCACTACTCTTGCCATGATTTTTATAGATAATGAAGTAAAAAAAGGTTCTGACGGAAAGCCGGTTATTCATGCTTCCCCTATTTTAATCAACAGCGGTGAGTTAGGAAGTTATTTCAACCGAGAAGATCAAAGCCGGATAGAGGTAGCCAATCCAAAAAATAAGATCAGTCTTACTTTTAATTATAAGATTAAAAAATTTGGAGCAATGCTTCGTTTGGTGAACTTTGGAAAAGTACAATATCTTGATCCCAGTATTAATCCAGACAGTACACAAAAGTTCCCTGTAAATGCTTTTACAGGGCAGAAAGAAACCCTTGACCAGGAATTTTCAGCCAAAACTGTAACTGATCTTTCATTATCATACCAACTTATTCCTGAATTAGCCATAACCATTGGTGCCAATAATTTATTTGATGTATATCAGGATAGGCACACCCATAGCGGTAACATGAGCTCAGGTCGTTTTGTTTATAGCAGAAGAGTTCAACAAATGGGTTTTAATGGAGCTTATTATTTCGCACGGTTAAAATTAAACTTAGATACTAAAAAGTAATAAGTATTTAAATATTATACATTTCAAAGCCGGATAGTAATTGCTGTCCGGCTTTTTTATAAATGGCAATGAGGGAAATTAACTATGCACTACATTCGTAAATTAAATTTAAAAAATGCTTAAGATTTGTTTATTACTTTTTACTTTTCATTTTTCATTTTTCACTTTCAGCCAGGTTCCTAAAAGTTATTCTTCTTCTGAAATTTTTCAGCAAATAAAAAAAATAAATGTACTTGGTTCAGTTTTATATATTGCTGCTCATCCGGATGATGAAAACACAAGGCTTCTAGCGTGGTTGGCAAATGAAAAATTATACAGAACAGGGTATCTGAGTATCACAAGGGGCGATGGCGGACAAAACCTTATCGGTGATGAACAGGGAATTGAATTGGGATTGATCCGCACCCAGGAATTATTATCTGCAAGAAGGATTGATGGCGCTGAACAATTCTTTACAAGAGCGTATGATTTTGGCTATAGTAAAAGTCCGGAAGAAACATTGAAATTCTGGGACAAGCAGAAAATATTAAGTGATGTTGTTTGGATTATCAGAAAATTCCAACCGGATGTAGTCATTAGCCGTTTTCCAACAACCGGTGAGGGAGGCCATGGCCATCATACCGCGTCAGCAATTTTAGCTCATGAAGCTTTTGACCTTGCAGGGGATTCTACAAAGTTCACTGAGCACTTTAAGCACGGTGTTAAACCTTGGAAGCCAAAACGCTTGCTTTGGAATACTTTTAATTTTGGGAACAACAATACTCAAAATGCTGATCAGTTTAAAGTTGATGCCGGCGGATTTAATCCATTACTGGGCAAGAGTTATGGAGAGATAGCAGCTGAAAGCCGCAGTCAGCATAAAAGCCAGGGCTTTGGTGTACCACGCACCAGGGGAAGCCAGTTAGAATATTTTAAAACTTTAAAAGGGGATGAACCTGTTAATGAACTTATGGATGGCATAAAAACAGGTTGGGAACGGGTAAATAATGCAGCCATAAAAAATTCGGTTGAATCATTGATAAAAAATTATTCATTTGTGCATCCTGAGAATTCTGTGCCTGGATTAGTGACGTTGTATGTGCAATTAAAATCACTCGAAAATGAATATTGGCGCAATCAAAAAATGAAAGAAGTCTTACAACTAATTGAAGCAGCCAGCGGGTTATATATGGAAGCTACCACATCGCAACCTTATGCTGTTCAGGCAGACAGCTTAAAGATTGCAGTTACTGTAAATAATCGCAGCGGTATAAACATAAAAAATCTTGATGTACATGTTGCCGATACTTATTATGTATTAGCAAAAGAATTAAAAAAGAATGAGAACATACGGCAAAACATTGCTTTATTTATTAAAGAAGATGAGAAAATAACACAACCGTACTGGCTGGAGCAGCCTTTGGAAAAAGGTAGCTTTAATGTGAAACGGCAGGAATTGATTGGCATGCCTGAGAATGAACCATTAAGCCTGGAATTTTTTGTAGAAATCGAAGGGCAAAAGATTTCTTTTATCAAACCGGTTCAATATAAATCAAACGATCCCGTGCGGGGCGAGCAATATCAGCCATTGGCATTAGTACCTAAGATAGAATTAAAATTTGCGGCCAATAATTTTCTTTCTCTTAATAATAAACCTGTAAACGTTTATACAAATGTAAAATCAAACGGAAGTGATTCTTCAGCATATATTCTTACAAAACATTTCTCTAAAAATATTAATGTAGATAAAAAAACCTTTAACTATAACAGGCTGAATAAAGAAAATTTTGAATCATCCGTTTTCATTCCCGGGAAAACGTTATATAATTATAGAGAAGAAATTTCTCTTTCAGCCACAGATAAAAGGCAGGGTTTTAAAAACTACAGAAAAACAATTAAATATGATCATATTCCGGAGATCACCTGGTTTCCCCAGGCAACCGCGAATTTTATTACAGTTGATTTGAAAATTTCAGGAACCAAAATTGGATATATTGCCGGTGCAGGTGATAAAGTTCCTGAAGCCCTGCAACAAATGGGTTATGAAGTAACCATGCTAAAAGAAAATGATCTAACTGAAAATAATTTAAAACTATTTGATGCAATAGTAACCGGAGTAAGAGCATACAATGTACATGAATGGCTTAATGATTCGTATGATGTATTGATGACCTATTTAAAGAATGGGGGAGTATTGCTGGTACAATATAATACAAGCAGTAATATTGGTCCCGTTAAGGCAAAAATAGCTCCGTATCCTTTTACCATTTCCCGAACCCGTGTAAGTATGGAAGATGCAAATGTGAATTTTATTAACCCGGCTCATTCCCTTTTAAATTATCCTAATAAAATTACTCAGAAGGATTTTGAAGGATGGGTTCAGGAAAGAAGTATCTACCATGCTGAAAAATTAGATAGTAATTATCAAACCCTTATTTCAATGAAAGATACCGGCGAAAATGAGAACAATGGAAGCGTGATTGTTGCTGATTATGGGAAAGGAAAATTTGTTTATACAGGGATTTCTTTTTTCAGACAATTGCCGGCTGGAGTGCCGGGTGCATATAGATTAATGGCTAATTTGTTAGCGAAGGGTAAATGAAAATTATAACTGTCAGAGTGAGCCTGCCTGTCGGCAGACAGGCTTGTCGAAGCCTTGATGGACGGTGTTGTTAATTCCTGCAATCCTTCGACAGGCTCAGGATGACAATAAATGAAATGATATGCAAAACGAGAAATCATATTGGCGTAATTGGTATATAGTAGTATTTGCATTTCTGTTAATTCAGATAGTGTTGTATTATTTTATTACGCAGTATTTCAGCAATTAATAATTATGAGTAACGTTGACTGGATAGTATTATGTATTACTCTTTGCGGTATCATTATTTATGGAATTTATAAAAGTCGCACTACAAAAAATTTAGACGGATATTTTTTAAGTAACAGAAGCATGCCATGGTATCTTGTGTTACTTAGTATAATGGGTACGCAGGCCAGTGCCATTACATTTTTAAGCGCACCGGGTCAGGCATATACTGATGGGATGCGGTTTGTTCAATATTATTTTGGGTTACCTCTTGCAATGATAATTATCTGCATTGTATTTGTTCCAATTTTCCGCAGACTTAAAGTATATACCGCATATGAATTTTTAGAAGAACGTTTTGATCTTAAAACACGGACTTTCACGTCATTTCTATTTCAGTTATCACGGGGGCTATCCACAGGCATAAGTATTTATGCACCTTCTCTTATTTTAAGCTCTTTACTCGGATGGAATATTCATTTAACGAATATAATTATGGGAGGATTGCTAATCATTTACACGGTTAGCGGCGGCGCCAGGGCTGTTGCTTATACACAAAAATTACAACTGATAATTATTATTATAGGTATGGCAATAGCCGGATACATGGTGGTCCATTTAATGCCTGCCAATATTGGTTTTACAGAAGCATTACAGATAGGAGGAGATAATGGGAAAATGAATGTTATTACCAATGGAATGACTGATACCGGATTTGACTGGAAAGATAAATACAATATATGGAGTGGAGTAATCGGAGGTTTATTTTTAGCGCTGTCCTATTTTGGAACAGATCAAAGCCAGGTAGGGCGATACCTTACAGCCAAAGATGATAAGGAAAGCAAATTAGGATTACTGATTAATGGCCTGGTAAAGGTGCCTATGCAGTTTTTAATATTGATGATTGGTGTGTTGGTTTTCTCTTTTTATCATTACAATAAAGCGCCTATCTATTTTAATGATACACAAATAAGCGCTGCAAAAGCAACCATTAAAAAAGACTCATTAAATATTTTAGAAAAACAATATGCTCTTGTTGCCGCAGATAATGATGCTGCTAAAACATCTTTGCGAAAACAATATAAAGACGTTTTAAAAAGAGCATTGCCTGCAGAAGATGTGAATGATACAAATTATATTTTCCTGAGATTTGTGATAGATTATTTACCCAGGGGATTGATAGGATTGTTGATAGCAGTTATATTTTTAGCTGCATGGGGAAGCATTGCAGCAGCGCTTAATGCACTGGCATCCTGCACTGTTGTAGATATACACAAAAAGTTTATTAATAAAAATCTTACACCGAAAATGGATTACAAAATTTCTAAAATATATACATTTTTCTGGGGTATATTTTGCATTTTAGTTGCAGAGTTTGCAAGTAATTTAGGAAACAGCCTTATCGAGACGGTGAATATTTTAGGTTCATTATTTTATGGAGTAATTCTCGGAATATTTTTAGTGGCCTTCTGGATTAAACAAATTAAAGGCCATGCCGTTTTTTATGCAGCGCTGATATCAGAACTATTAATAATCCTGACCTATAAAGCTGATATTATTTCATTTTTATGGCTGAATGTAATTGGTGCAGCGCTGGTAGTTATTATAGGAATTATATTTCAATTATTTTCTACTGCAAACAATTTCAATAAAATAAAAACGCCTCCTCAAGAGGATTGAGGAAGCGTTGATAAATTATTTTACAGAATTACTTAAGAGTGGCTATCAGCTTTTCATTTAACTGCACATAATCATCATTTTTTTGCTCACGGGCAAGTTCAATAGATTTTTGAGCAACGGTTCTTGCTTCATCTTTTCTTCCCATTTTTGCCAATGCATTTGCTTTTTGATGATACATCCAGAAAGCCTTTGGGTTTAATTCTATCCCTTTATCAAACCATTGTACAGCCTGGTTCATATCCTTACCGGTTTCCATATAATACATTGCTGATTGAAAATATGGACGGGAGTCCTTATTCATCGCATTGTCAATCTGTGTCATTATTTTTTTATCTATATCAATAGTTATAGGTACTGCTACTGCTGTTTTGTCCCACATAATATGCAGGTCAGTACTGGTTGGTTTCACATTAGCAAATTGCATGGTGAATGTTTCCACCTTTTCATTCAATTTCATTGGCTTTGCTTTCAACCTAAAAACGTCATCTTCCTGTTTGTAGTTAGTACCCCAATTGGCAGATCCTTTATTAATAATGATATCCCATTCATTTTCTCCGGGAACAGTGTATAGAGCGTATTCGCCTGCTTTTAAGGATTGTCCGCCAATCATCACTTCATCATTAAATTTTATCCGGGTTGCACTATTAGCGCCGGTACGCCAAACTTTATTCCATGGAACAAGATCCCCGAATATTTTACGACCCTTCATTGCGGGGCGTGAGTAAATAAGTTCTATAGAAGAAAGGCCAAAATCCTGTTTGACTGTTTGTGTTGGAGATGGAGCTGGTATTTTAAGCTGCGCAGATGCAGTAAATATGAATGCACAAATTAAAACTGTTGACAATATCTTTTTCATTGTATTTGTTTTTAGTGATGATTATATATTTTATTGAAGTTATAGTACAAAGGTATAGATTTTAATAAAAATGTTTTCCCGGCGAAAATAGTGTAAACAAGCCTTATTAATAGTTAGCAGGTGAGGTTATTCAAAAAAAACCTTTACGGTTTGGTAAAGCAAACGGTTTTGAAGATACTGGCTTTGTGTGTTTAAATTCTCGGTATAGCCCTGCAGGCCAAATAAGCCAGCTGCATTTCCTTTATTAATAGCAATTTCAAGATAACCGGCAGAATTAAATAATGCCAGTTTTTCACTTTCTGTTACATCAGCATAGGTGTCGCTTATTTTATCTATTATCTCATCCCTTTTAAAAACAATCTTAAAGCTTCTTCCCCGCCGCTGTGCCTCAAATTCATCTTTAGTTATATTAATTATCACATTTTCAAAATTATCAATAAAGATGATCTGGCCTTCTATCCAGTTATTTCCAAGCAATGCCCGCAATGGATTTTTTACTTCGATCGGGATGTTTCGGTCTCCAATGTCATCAAGTGTTTCACCCTTGAGTATTTGGTTAAATGCCCTGGCAAAAACATCTGCACAATACAACGCATTTTTTTGAGCAGATTTATTTAAAGAAATGCCTACAATGTCCTGCGGAACTTCTTCCAGGATCATTGTAATTAAGCCATTATCTGCACATCCTATATATTGATTATTATAATTAATGAATAAGAGATGTTCGGGTGGCTGATCAAATAAATTTACCATTACAATATGAAAGGTTCCATCAGGAAAATTTTTGATAGCATTTCTGCACACATAAGCCGCTTGTGGGTAATTGAAAGGGGACAGATTATGCGATATATCAACTATATTAAAATCCGGATTTGCACTCAACAGTTGTCCTTTAACTGCACCAACCAGAAAATCCTGTGAACCAATATCAGATGTAAGTGTTATTAGGGGCATTAATATGTATAACTAAGTTTATCGTCTCACGTTTCACGTTCATTTAATGAGTTCTCCGTCCTTAAAAAAATGTTTTCTAACCAGCTTATCTGCCCACTTAGGGAAAAATTTATTTATAAAGATAGTTTGCTTACCTGTTTTCGTTAATACCAAAGTACGTTTTCTTTTTTCAATTGCTTTTATAATATGTTTGGCGCATTCTTCTGAACTCATCATGCTTTCTTCATCCATCGGCGATTCACCCTGGGGTATGGCATCTTTATTCAACGCCATATTTCTAATGTTTGATGTAGTAAATCCCGGGCATACCCACATTACATTTACCCCGGTATCCAGCAGTTCCGTTCGCAAAGCTTCCAACCATCCGTTTACAGCATGTTTACTTGCGCTATAACCACTTCTGCCCGGTAAACCCCTGTATCCTGCAATAGAAGAAACACCCACAATTACTCCTTTAGTTTTTATTATTTCCTCAAGCGCAAACTTAGTGCAGTAAACAGTTCCCCAAAAATTTATGGCCATTACTTTTTTAAGGGTAGCCAGGTCGGTATCTTTTACCAAAGCTCTCATAGAGATACCTGCATTATTTATTAGAACATCAATTCCACCATAAGTATGTATCGTGCTTTCAATAAAACTTTTACAATCATGTTCATTACTTACATCTGCAACTAATGTATGTAAAAATTTATTTGAATGTTGAAGCTGGAGGTTATATAATTTATCAGCATTTCTGCCGCAGGTCGCAATTTTTGCTCCACGCCTGATCAGGGCATCAACAAGGGCTTTTCCTATTCCATCAGAACCTCCGGTAATGGCAACTACTTTATTTGTAAATGAATATAACATTGAACCCTATAATCAAACTAAAAAAATATTATTTCTGAAATGATTAAAAAACATACATGGCACTTGAATACTAACAAAATAATTGAAAAGGACAAATGTAATAATATAGTATCAGAGAAATATCGGGAAAACTGTAAACCTCTTATTTTATAAATACTCCCTTAAAATCTATTTAATAAAATTGGTTTTATTATTTCAATCGTTGTAATAGCCGATAAAGTTTTTCACTGCCCGTGCAGCAGTTATTTTGTTAACTTATCTTATATTTAATATTCAAACCATTGCCTTTTTATATTCATAACTCATTAAACTAATTCTAATTAAATAACCAAAATTGCTACATGAAAATTTTTTTAGTGCTTGCCTTTCATGCTAAAAAGGTAAAAGAAATTACTATTATTTTATTTATTGCCATTTGTCTTCCGGCTGTTTTAATTGCACAAAGTCCAACAATCACTGTATCAGGTCAGGTAAATGACAGTAAAAATTCACCGGTACCGGGTATCAGCGTAGTTATTAAGGGGACAAAGAAAGGAACAGCCACTGACGTAAACGGGCGGTATGTTTTAACCGATGTACCTCGTAATGGCGTTTTAGTATTC